>JASJKW010000225.1:0-2558 GCA_037621305.1 Pseudomonas sp. | reverse complement strand
CCACTGAGAAGGAGAACAACAATGACCCACGTAATGGCCTGTATCGACGGTTCAGCTTCGGCTCTCGCAGTTTGCGACTACGCGGCCTGGGCCAGCCTCAGTCTGCAAGCGCCGCTGACCTTCTTGCATATGCTGGATAAGCGACAGTACCCAGTTGCAGCGGACCTGAGCGGCAATATCGGTCTGGGCAGCCGTGAACATCTACTCGAAGAGCTTGCCGCGCTGGATGAGCAGCGAGCCAGGCTGGCTCTTGAGCATGGTCGGGTCATGCTGACGGCGGCGAGAGAGCGTGCGCTGGCGGCTGGGGTTGATGGTCCTGTGTCTGGACAGCGTCATGGTGATCTGGTGGAGAACCTGCAGGCGCTGGAAAACGACATGCGACTGCTGGTCATGGGGCGTCAGGGCGAGTCCAGTGATGATGAGAGCCAGCATGTCGGAAGTCAGCTGGAAAGCGTCATTCGGGTCATGCAGCGACCGATTCTGATTACCCCAACCAGCTTTCACAAGCCGGAAAGCGCCATGTTGGCCTTCGACGGCAGTCCAACCACCCGCAAGGGGGTGGAAATGCTGGCGGGCAGCCCGCTGCTGAAGGGGTTGCCAATCCATCTGGTCATGGTCGGGGCCGCAATTGATGGGTTGAAAGAACAACTGGACTGGGCGCAAAAGGTGCTTGGCAACGCAGGCTTTACCGTGCATGCCGAGATTCGCAGCGGCGAGGTGGAGGCAGCATTGCATGCCTATCAGAAGGAGCATGACATCGACCTGTTGGTGATGGGGGCCTATGGCCACTCGCGTATTCGGCAGTTTCTGGTTGGCAGTATCACGACCAATATGTTGCGCAGTTACACGGGGCCACTGCTGCTGTTGCGTTGATGGCGTGTTGCAAGCGAAGCACCGGGCGATTTGCAGGTGTTTCGATCACGCTTGGCGGCCCTTATAAAGGGCCGTTCAGTGTTTTATGGCCGGCATTGAGATTGCCAAGGTTGTCAGCTCCTCCGTTGAATGCGCGCTGATCTTCCCCCCATGGGCTTCGATAATGGATTTGGTGATAGCCAGGCCCAGCCCTGCGCCATCCCCACTGCGCTGGCGGGAGGCGTCCGGTCTGTAGAATCGTTCAAAAAGACTGGCCAGATGTTCTGAGGGTATGGGGGATCCTGGGTTCTGAATACGAATGGTGGCGTGAGTCGAATCGGTGCCCAGCACGGCTGTTACGCTGCTTCCGGCGCTTGTGTATCGAATCGCGTTCGAAATCAGGTTGCTCAATGATCGGCGTATCATCAGTCGATCCCCCAGTATGCAGACCTGCCCGCCAATGACGTCCAGGTGCACTTCCCGTTCCTCGGCCCAGGCACCAAAGTAATCGAAGAGAATACGGATTTCATTTTCAAGCTCGATTTTGACCAGTTCGGGCTTAAGGAGGTTATTGTCCGCTTGAGCAAGAAACAGCATATCGCTGATCATCTTCGCCATGCGCTCATACTCTTCCAGGTCCGAGTACAGGATTTCCCGATACTGTTCAACGCTGCGGGTCTGAGATAAGGCCACTTCAGTCTGGGTCTTCAGGTTGGTAATGGGTGTCCGAAGTTCGTGAGCGATATCACCCGAAAATTCAGACAGCCGTCTGAACACATCCTCCAGCCGATCCAGCATCTGATTAAAGGACATTGCCAGTTCGACCAGTTCCGCAGGAACGGCCCCGACGTCCAGCCGGATGTGAAGCTGGTCAGACTTGATGCTTCGCATTTCTCGGCTTATCCGTCGTATCGGCGCATGACCTTGATATACCGCAAACCAGGTGGCCAGAATCGAGATAAGGCAGGCGACGATCATGATGAGGCGGAGGTAGTTGCGAAAACTCTCCAGGTAATGCAGATGGAAATTGATCCCGGTAGCCACGGTAATAGTGAGCGTACCCATACCGGGCAGGCTGTCTGGTGCCACTTTCAGAACGGCACCTCTGTATGCCTCGCCACCGTCTTGCCATATAGCGACGGTATCAATAGCGATTTTCTCGACGGGTGCAGACATCTCCGCAAATCTTTTGAGGTCTGAGCCGGGAGTGGCGTAGGCTACAAAACCGTCCGCCGTTGAGATTTGATATTGCGCATTATGGTGACCGGAGACGGCATTTGCGAAGCGCTCACGCAATGCTTCGGGGCTGTCGTAGGTCGGCATGGCTTTGAGGGAACCTGTCAGCGCCTGGACCACAGCATTCAATTCATCCACGTCCTGTTGAATAAAATGATTGTTGATGGATCGTTCGATAATCCAGCCGAACGTCAGCAGCACTGCCGTAATGACCGCTCCGATAGAAACAGTGAGGCGTACAGCGAGAGAAACAGGACGTCGATTCATTACATTAAACCGGATTGGCTATATCCAACATGTATCCCATCCCGCGAACCGTATGAATCAACTTGGGCTCGTAAGCATCGTCGATCTTGGCTCGAAGGCGGCGAATGGCAACATCGATGACGTTCGTGTCGCTGTCAAAATTCATGTCCCATACCTGGGAGGCGATAAGCGAACGGGGCAATACCTCACCCTGGCGCCGCACC
>JASJKW010000224.1:0-27968 GCA_037621305.1 Pseudomonas sp. | reverse complement strand
TAGAACTGCCTAATGATTCACCCACAACTGATGATCACAATGACCGTGGGGGTCAGCGTAATGAGCAGGAAGATAGCAGTGATCAAACTAGTGCTGAGAGCGGAGCAGTAGTCAAAATTGGTATTAGCGATACGATTATGGGATACATGAGCACCCAAACAAGGGTAAAACCAAACAACCGAAAGTAACCTATTGAGATCGCCCGCCCAGCGTACCGAGGTAGCATGGAGCGCACTCGGAGAACAGCCCAAACAACAATGTGACACCGCTTCACTCTAAGCCCATGCGAGGCTTGCAAGATAGTCGTCACCTTTTACACCAGGCCTCCGCTAGCCAAAGGTCAAATTGAACCCTCAAAGCCAAGCGGCGAGTAAAGTGGTGGGTACATTAATCAATAAATGCACGTACGAAACACAAGTGTATGATTTTTAACTATATTTTATTAGCGATCAACATTCAGGTGCAGAATATCGAGTAGTACCGCATCCACCCTGGTGCTCAGCCTGGCCTGCGCACCAGCCAGCGCAGCCAGTGCGGCCGCCAGCTCAGGGTCAGGGCAACGCAGAGTCCGGCGACACTCAGCAGCAATCCCCAGAGCAATATGCCGAAGCCGCTCCGTTCAGTTACCCACAATAGCGTCAGGCAAGCTGCCAGTAACACCATGGCCAGAGCCCGCTGACAGCGCTGTCTATGGCGCTTGATCACCACCAGCGGCGCCACCCGCTGCAACTGCTGAGGCTGACTCAACGCACACAACGCAAACGCCACATAGGCACCGAGCCACGCCAGAACCGTTGCCGACAGATCAGCCACGCCGTGTCACTCCCGGCGGTTGCGACCGAACCGGCGCGCGGCGGATACGCTGAGCACAGAGCAGGCAGACTCCAGCCAGTAACAGCAACATCAGATCCATTCCGGCGACCGCTTTCGAGCCGGCCAGGAACGTATGCAGCAGATGATCCCCCGTGGTCAGCCAGTTCAACGCCACCGCCAACACGGCCAATCCGGCCCCCATTTGCAACTGTTCAGACCAGGCCCTGACCGGACGCCAGCAGGCATGCGCCAGGGTCAGCAGCCAGGCAATATAAAAGGCCGTCACTTCCAGGGCTGCACGTAGCTCCGGCGCACCCGTGCCCACCGGCAGCAAGCGATTGACCACAAGGAACACCAGGGTCGCGATGATCAGCCCGCTGCAGGCCGCCACAGCCAACGCCTCGACCAGACGCGCGCCTATCCGGTGCTGACGCTGATGGCGAGCGCGGCGAGCCCCGACCCAGAACAACAGCCCACTGCCGATCAGCAGACAACCGCTCAGCCCACCGACGAAATACAGCCAGCGCAGCGTCCAATGGTCGAACCGAATCAAATGCAGCCCGGTAAGAAAGCGTTGCACCCCCACCATCGGCGGTGTCCGGTGCTCATGCAACAGCGCGCCCGTGACCCCGTCGAAGGTCAGACGATCGACGTTCATCGTCACCTCGCCGGCGTGGCTCCGCCGCACCTCCACATAGGCATTGAGGTCACCGGGGTGCCAGATCCGCAATTGATACGCCTCGCCCGCACCGCCCCTGGCGGCCCAGAGCTGCTCGGCCTTGAGCCACAGCGTATCCAAAGAAGCCAGTGGCGCGGCCGTGCCGCTGGCAGGTCGTGTGTAATTGCCAAGCGCCTCCAGCCGGAACTGCGCCTGATCCCCGGGATACAGGCTCTGGGCAATGCCAGGGAAATAGATCAGGCAGAACACCACCAGACCCGACAGGCTGATGATGAAATGAAACGGCAGCATCAGCACACCGGTGAGGTTGTGCAGATCCAGCAGACCACGCAGCCATTGCCGGTCTGGGCGAAAAGTGAAGAATTCGGCGAATAACCTGCGGTGCGCGATCACACCGGACACCAGCAGCACCAACATGCCCATGCCAGCCACGCCCACCAGCCAGTAACCAATGTCGCGCCAGCGCAGATGCAGACTGAAGTGAAACGGAAAAATGAAGCCAGTGCCCGCCCAGCTACCCTCATCAACCAGCAGCGCGCCGGAGCGCGGATCGATATGACGGCGTACCGCTCCCCCGTCGGTGAGGTAGTCCAGTCCCAGCGTCGGTGCGCGAGCCGTCGGCAGGCTGACAATCCACAGCGGAGAGCTAGCGGCCAAACGCTCGGCATGGCCGATCAGCAACCCATCCAGCGACACCTCGGACGGAGGTGGCGGCAGCCGGGTCGCCGGTTGCATCCAGCGGTCGATCTCACGGTCGAACAGCGACAATGAGCCGGTCCAGAAGATGGCCAGCAGCACCGCGCCGAGCAGAACGCCAACCCAGCTGTGCAGCCAGTTCATGGTTTGGCGAAACCCCTTGCCCGATACCCTGTCAGCTGCCATTCAGCGCACCCGGACCTGGCAGTACGTTCAACATGCCCTGCAGCACAATGCCGGCAATAATACCGCCGGACATCAGCACCACCAGCCGCCACCAGCGCGGCTCCCAGCAGCTCCACAGCAACAGGATCAGGTACAGCAACGGCGCAAGCATGCTGCCCAGGTAGACTGCATCGCTGCGCGCCAGGCCAGTCACAACAACGAACAGCACGGCAACCGCGGTTGCCAGCCAGCGCGCGCAGAGATAACCACCGCCGATGGCAATCCCCAGGCGCAGCAGCGTGCTGCATCGCTGCCAGCCAGGCCCGATCCGTTGGCGTGACCTGCGCGCAACCTGCATCAGAAGCTGACCTGATAACCAAGCGTCAGGGTGCGTCCACGACCGTTGAACACGCGACCGTTGCGGGTCACGTCCGAACCGATGTTGGCGGCCTGCGAGTAGTAGGTCAGGTAGTCACGATTGAGCAGATTCTCGACACCGAAACTGACTTCACCCAGCGGTAGCCGATAGCCCATGAAGGCGTCAACCAGCGTATAGCCATCGAATTCCATCCCTGAGTCGTCGAAGTCGCGGCTGGCATAGTGATTGGCCTGTACCAGGCTATGCAGCCGGTCCGTCCAGTTGGCCTGCCAGCTCGCGCCATAGCGGTTCGGCGAAATGTTCGCGCCGTTGAGATCGGTATCGACCTTGCCGTCACCATCGGTATCGGACTGGCCGTTGACCTGTGCATAACTGAGTTTTAGGCGATGCGCCTCATTGACCTTCCAGCCGCCGGTGAACTCGATACCATCAATCTCGGTGCGTTCACGACGCACCTGATAAACGCCACCGACACTGTCCAGACGTGAGCCAAGGTCGGCATCGGATTCGTAATAGCTGATCTCGGCATCAAACGGGCCGTGGTTCAGGCGCAAGCCGATTTCCCGGTTTTCCGTCACGATCGGTTGCAGGTCGATAAAATCGTCCACCCGGCTTCCCTCTGTACCGATACCACGCAGCACACGCCCAACATCGGGCATGCCAAAGCCCTCGGAATAGTTGGCAAACACCTGCGCAGACGACGTCATCTGCCATACCAGACCGGCATTGTAGAGCGTCTGCTCGAAGCTCGGGCTGCCGCCTTCGACTGCCACCCCACCAGCCGGGCTGGTCGTTGAAGCGATAGTGCGGAAGCTGTCCACTTCCAGATCGGCAAATTCATGGCGCACACCGAGGTGCAGCGTCAGCTGATCCAGCGCGCGGATTTCTGCCTGGAGAAAGGGCGCGTAATTGCGAAAGACCGTCTCCGGCACCCACTCACGGTCGGTCAGGATCAGCTGCTGGCTGGTAGTGTCCTGCAACAGGTCAAGGCCGCCGGTAAGCTGCAAACGGTTGTCCAGCAGCCCGTTGCGGCTGACGGTGAGCTTGCCACCGATCTTGTCGGATTCATTCTGCGACTGATCGAACAGGGTGCCTTCCGGTGCAATGGCCGGGTCCTGGAAGACGCCATTGAAACCACCACCGAAACGCCCACGGAAACGCTGACTGTACAACTGCAGGCCCAACTCGTTGCCAAACAGGTCTGCATGCTTGTAGGACAGGCTGGTGGCCAGGGTTTCGTTCTGCGGAGCCTTGCCCATCGGATCGCCCTTGCGCGATGTAGCCGGAATGCCCGCATCAGCATCACCGGGCACATTGACGTATTCATGCTCACCGGTCACCTGATAGCGGTTGATCATCAGATCGATGTTCTGATTATCGTCCAGCCAGTAGCCGAGCTTGAGCATCAGATCCTGAGCGGTGGAATCCATTACATCGCCCTGGGTATCATCGACGCCGATGAGATCGCCATTGGCATCGTAGAACATCCCCTGAGTGTGCCAACTGGCCGAAGCCAGGTAATCGAAATTGCCCCGCAGCCCCTCGATGCGGTAGTTGAGCTTGTAGCCCAGCCCCTCGGACCGATAGTCACCGGGTGCAGTAATGCTGACACCGGCATGCTGACGCAGGGTAGCGCTCGACGCCCGCCGGGTAACATAGTTGATGATGCCGCCGGTCGCCCCCAGCCCGTGCTCGGCACTGGCACCGTGAATCACCTCGATGCGCTCGACCATCGACATATCGATGACATAGCCGTCGCGCTGGCTGTCGCGCAGCGGAGTCGATTGCGGTACACCATCGATCATGATCAACGCCGAACGACCGCGGAAGGTCTCCCCCGCACTGCTCATCTTCTGCCGACTGGGTGAGTAGGAGGGAATCAGATTACTCAGGATCGCACTGTGATCCGAGGTGATCGCCAGCTGCTGCTCAATCTGCTCGCGGCTGATCACCGTGATCTTCTGTGGCGTCTTGCCGACTTCGCTCTTGGCCCGCGTCGCATTGATGGTGGTTGCCTTGAGCTCGACAGAGTCGTCAGCCTGGGCCGGCGTTGATGAAAGAAACAGGCCTGCAAGCGAGATGCTCAGGCACAGGTAGGATTTGCAAGACACGTGAACGCCCCTGATTGTTGATATTGTTGGGGCGCGAATTTAAACTAAATGCAAATCAATGTCATTTAGTTTATCAATATTTTCTGAGTGATTAGCGAAGCTCTTCCCGGAGCCCATATCGGCCCCGTCGCGCTGCCGCCGACAGCTGCGAACTGCTACCATATGCCACCGACTCACCCCCTATCGAAGATGTCATCTTGCCCGCATCCGCTTCCCGCTTGAACGTCTACCGTCAGCCGGGCTTCATGCCCTTTGTCATCGCCCGTCTGCTGGCGGTGTTCGCCATGCAGATCCAGGCCATCGTGGTGGCCTGGCAGATCTACGAGATCACCGGCGATCCACTGTCGCTGGCCTGGGTCGGGCTGGCGCAGTTCCTGCCGATGCTGTTTCTGTTGATGCCCGCGGGGGATCTGATCGATCGTTACAATCGCAAGCTGATTCTCAGCCTGAGCTGGATGGGGGCCGCGCTGTGCAGCTGTATTCTGCTGTGGTTGTCCACTCTCGATGAACCCAATCTTTTCTGGTTCTACGGTGCTCTGGTGCTGTATGGCTGCTCGCGCGCGTTCATGGGGCCGGCACTGCAGAGTCTGTTGCCGCAGATAGTGCCGCGCGACCAACTGGCTCAGGCGATCGCCGCCAACAGCACCATCATGCGCACCGCGACCATTCTCGGCCCGGTGCTGGGCGGCGTGCTCTACGCCATCGGTGGCGGCGAACTGACCTATACCATTTGCATGCTGTGCTTCGCCGGCGGACTGGTGCTGCTCAGCCGAGTGCCGGTGCTGTATGCCGAAGCCATGCAGATTACCGAAACCTCCGGCTGGAAACGCTTCACCGCCGGGCTGCATTTCATCCGCTCACGCCCGATCATTCTCGGCACCATTTCCCTGGATCTGTTCGCGGTGTTGCTCGGCGGGGTGATTGCATTGCTGCCGATCTATGCCAGCGATGTGCTGCATGTCGGTCCCGAAGGGCTGGGCATTCTGCGCAGCGCCATGGCGGTCGGGGAAATCTGCGTTGGCTTGTACCTGAGCGCCAAGCCATTCAACCGCAATGTCGGCAGCACCATGTTCATCGCGGTCGCGATATTCGGCGTGGCCAATCTGGTATTCGCGCTGTCGACGCTGTTCTGGCTATCCTTTGCCGCGTTGCTGGTGGCCGGTGCCGCTGATATGGTCAGCGTGTACATCCGCTCGGCACTGATCCAGTTTTCCACGCCGGATTCCATGCGCGGGCGGGTCAATGCGGTCAACATGCTGTTTATCGGCTCCTCCAACGAACTGGGCAATTTCCGCGCCGGCACCAGCGCGGCCTGGTTCGGCGCAGTACCTGCGGCGCTGATTGGCGCGCTCTGCACCCTGGGCGTAGTGGCCGGCTGGACCGCGGCCTTCCGGCCGTTGCGTCAGGTGGACCGCTTCGAGGACGCCTCGCCCGAACACCAGACGGATGCCCGGATGAAATGACGCCGCCGCCCAATGTCTTTATAATCCCGCCACGCCGACGACCCCACCAGGAATATCACCCATGACCCAAGCCACCGGTACTCTTTATATCGTTTCCGCCCCGTCCGGTGCGGGCAAGACCAGCCTGGTCAAGGCGCTGATCGAGCAGATCGACACGCTACGGGTATCGGTATCCCACACCACGCGGGCGATGCGCCCCGGCGAGACGGACGGGGTCAATTACCATTTCACCCGCCGCGAAGATTTTCTCGAGCAGGTCGGCAAAGGCGATTTTCTCGAGCATGCGGAAGTCTTCGGCAATCTCTACGGTACTTCCCAGAGCACCGTGGAACGCACCCTCGCGGAAGGCCATGACCTGATTCTGGAAATCGACTGGCAAGGCGCCCAACAAGTGCGCCGCGCCCTGCCCCAGGCACGTTCGATCTTCATCCTGCCGCCCAGCAGCGCGGCACTGCAAGACCGCCTGAGCAACCGCGGGCAGGACAGCGACGAAGTCATTGCCGGACGCATGACCCAGGCCATCGATGAAATGAGCCATTACGTGGAATACGACTATATTGTCATCAATGACGATTTCCATACGGCCCTGGATGACATGAAATCCATACTGCGCTGCGGTCGCCTGACCCTGGCACATCAACAGAACCTCAATACGCAGTTGCTCACCGCCCTGTTGTCAGAGTGAGGCGCTAACAGGTAAACTGTTCGGTCCTGCGTTTTTACCCATTTTATCTGCCGTTCGGAGTACACCATGGCCCGCGTCACTGTTGAAGACTGCCTGGAAAATGTAGACAACCGCTTTGAGCTGGTCATGCTGGCCACCAAACGTTCGCGTCAGATTGCCACTGGCGGCAAGGAACCCAAAGTTGCATGGGAAAACGACAAGCCCACCGTCGTCGCCCTGCGCGAAATCGCTGAAGGCCTGATTTCCTACGACATCATGGCGGAAGAAGCCCTGCAAGATCAGCAGGAACCGCTGTACTCGCTGGAAACCGAACTGCCAGAATAAGCCATTGCGATGGCCATGCAACCTCATCCACACTGCCCGTACTTCAGGGTGCAGGAGAGTTGCATGTCCGGAATAGAGATTTTTGCCGATCGGCTGGATAACTATCTCGAACCCGATCAGGTCAATCTGGTACGTCGTGCCTACTTCTACGCGGAGCAGGCCCATGACGGCCAGACCCGCCGCAGCGGCGAGCCCTACGTTACTCACCCGCTGGCAGTAGCCAATATCCTTGCCGACATGCACATGGACCATCAGAGCCTGATGGCGGCCATGCTGCATGACGTGATCGAGGATACCGGCATCCCCAAGGAAGCCCTGGTCACCCAGTTTGGCGATACCGTGGCGGAGCTGGTCGACGGGGTCAGCAAACTGACCCAGATGACCTTCGAAACCAAGGCCGAGGCGCAGGCCGAGAACTTCCAGAAAATGGCGCTGGCCATGGCCCGGGACATTCGGGTAATTCTGGTCAAGCTTGCCGACCGCCTGCACAACATGCGCACGCTGGGCGCATTGAAGCCGGAAAAGCGCCGACGCATCGCCCGCGAAACCCTGGAAATCTACGCTCCCATCGCCAATCGTCTGGGCATGCACAGCCTGAGCACCGAGTTCGAGGATCTGGGTTTCAGCGCCATGTATCCGATGCGCTCGCGGATGATCGCCCAAGCGGTGCGCGATGCCCGGGGTAATCGCAAGGAGCTGCTGAACCGGATTCTCGAATCCCTGGAAGCCTGTCTCGAACGTGAAGGCTTGCCGGGCAAGGTGCTGGGCCGCGAAAAACACCTGTATGGCATCTACGAGAAAATGCGCGAGAAGCGCAAGGCATTCAACGAGATCATGGACGTCTATGCGTTCCGTATCATCGTCGACAAGGCCGACACCTGCTATCGCGTGCTGGGCGCCGTGCACAGCCTGTACAAGCCCTTTCCCGGGCGGTTCAAGGATTACATCGCGATCCCCAAGGCCAACGGCTACCAATCCCTGCATACCACGCTGTTCGGCATGCATGGCGTGCCCATCGAGATCCAGATCCGCACGCAGGAAATGGAAGAGATGGCCAACAACGGCATCGCCGCGCACTGGGTATACAAATCCAAGGACGAGGTGATCAACGGCAATCATGCCCGCACCCGTCAGTGGCTCAAGGGTGTACTTGAACTGCAGCAGCGGGCCGGCAACTCGTTGGAATTCATCGAGAACGTCAAGATCGACCTGTTCCCCGACGAAGTCTACATTTTCACCCCGAAAGGCCGCATCATGGAGCTCGCCAAGGGCTCCACTCCCGTGGATTTCGCCTATGCGGTACACACCGACGTGGGCAACAGCTGCATCGCCTGTCGCATCAATCGCCGGCTGGCGCCGCTGTCCGAGCCGCTGGAAAGCGGTCAGACCGTGGAAATCATCACCGCCCCCGGTGCCCGCCCGAACCCGGCATGGCTGAACTTCGTGATAACCGGCAAGGCGCGCAGCAATATCCGCCACCTGCTCAAGCACCAGCGCCACTCCGAATCCATCGCCCTCGGCGAGCGGCTGCTGGACAAGGTGCTGGTCAGCTTCGACAGCAGTCTGGAGCAGATTCCCGAGCAGCAGATCAAGCGTGTTCTGGCTGATTGCCGTATGGATACCCTGGAGGACCTGCTGGCGGATATCGGGCTGGGCAATCGCATGGCCTACGTTACCGCTCGCCGCCTGCTGGCCCACGATACGCCGGCCGAGGCCGAGATGGTCAAGAGCGATGCGGTTGTCCAGCAGCCCAGCAGCGAGGAAAAACCGCTGGCGATTCGGGGCACCGAAGGGCTGGTGATCAATTTTGCCCGCTGCTGCAACCCCATCCCGGGTGACCCCATTGTCGGCTTCATCACCACCGGCAAGGGCATGGTTATCCATCAGGAAAACTGCAAGAACCTGGCCGAACACCACGGCAACAATGAAAAGATCCTGCAATTAACCTGGGACAAGGATGTCAGCGGTGAATTCACCGTGGAGCTGCGAGTGGAACTGGAACACCAGCGGGGCATCATTGCCCAACTGGCCACCAGCATCACCGTGGCCGATGCCAGCATCGACAAGATCAGTGTGGACGAGCGCGACGGCCGCGTCAGCGTAGTGCAGTTGGTACTGCGCGTACGCGGCCGGTTGCATCTTTCCCAGCTGATCAAGCGTATCCGTGTACTGCAAGGCGTTATGCGGATAACGCGCCTAAAAAATTGACCCAATGGAGACATTCATGAACAAGCAAGTCATCACCAGCGAACACGCCCCGGCCGCCATCGGTCCTTACTCCCAGGCGATCAAGGTCGGCAACACTGTGTACCTGTCAGGCCAGATCCCCTTGGACCCCAAGACCATGGACGTGGTTGAAGGCTTTGAAGCTCAGGTTTGCCGGGTATTCGACAACCTGGCACTGGTCGCCGAAGCGGCTGGCGGCAAGCTGCAGGACATCGTCAAGTTGAACATCTTCCTGACCGACCTGAACAACTTCGCCACCGTCAACGAAATCATGGGCCGCTACTTCGAGCAGCCTTATCCCGCCCGTGCCGCCATCGGCGTCGCCGCCCTGCCCAAGGGTGTGCCGGTGGAAATGGACGGTATCCTGGTCGTCGGCTAAGCCAGCGCCCAGCGCAGCCGAAGCCGCTCCTGCAGAAAGCCCGATCTACGCACGGCTTTTGCAGGAGCGGCCTTGGCCGCGCAGCTTTTCAGGTAGAAGCCTACCGCAGCGACTCAAGCATGTTCGAGTAACCTTCCCGATAACTCGGATATTGCGGCTCCCAACCCATTTCGCGCGCCAGCTCATTGCTGCAACGCTTGCTGCCAACCCGATTGGCGGTCGGCCCTTCTCCCAGCAGCTCCACTCCCAACTGTTCTGCCAACCAGGCTGCCACTTCACCCAGGGGTGCCGGCTCGTCGTCCACGCCCAGATAACAGGGCGCCAGCAGTTCTCCCTGATCAGCTTCCAGCAGCAGAAACTCCAGAAGGCTGGCAGCATCATCCCGGTGGATGCGGTTGGTGTATTGCACCGGGATGTCCGGCACATGCAGACCGTTGCGAACCTGCTCTATCAGACGATTGCGCCCCGGGCCGTAAATACCACCCAAGCGCACTACCGATGCCGGCACGCCACTGCGCAGCGCCACGTCTTCGGCCTGGATCAATAACGGCGCCGTTGCTGACGCTGCCAGCGCCGCACTGTTCTCGGTCACCCATTCGCCTGCGCTCTGCGCATAGACGGCAGTGCTGGATACCTGCAACAGGTGACGCAACTTGTGCCGACTGTCTTTCAACCACGTCAGCACATGCTGCAAACCATCGACATAGAGGCTCTGATACAGATCGGGATCGCGCCGACCGGCAGCGGGGCAATACACCAGATAATCTACTTTATCCGGCCAGTCCGCTGGCTTCTGGGGGTTGGTCAGATCCGCAGCGATGCGACCAATGCCGTCCGGCAGAGTGGATGGATCCCGGCGCAGGCCGCTGACCTGCCAACCGCGCTGCAATAAACGCTCGGCAAGCGCTGTTCCCACATCGCCGCAGCCAACAATAACTACATGTTTCATGCTGATTGTTTTCCTCTATCGATCAACCCGCTATGCTTGCTGAAAATCTCTGCGAGCAGTATACGACATGACCCTCACCGAACTCCGTTACATCGTCACCCTGGCCCAGGAACAACACTTCGGCCATGCTGCCGAACGTTGTCACGTTTCCCAGCCTACCCTCAGTGTCGGCGTGAAGAAGCTTGAGGAAGAGCTGGGCATCCTGCTCTTCGAACGTACCAAGAGCGCCGTGCGGGTCACCCCGGTTGGCGAAAAGATCGTTGCCCAGGCTCAGCGGGTGCTGGAAGAAGCCATGACCATCCGTGAACTGGCCAGCGCCGGCAAGAATCAGCTGTCCGCTCCGCTCAAGGTCGGCGCCATCTATACCATCGGACCATACCTGTTTCCGCACCTGATCCCCCAGCTGCACCGGGTCGCTCCGGAGATGCCGCTGTATATCGAAGAGAACTACACCCACATCCTGCGCGACAAGCTGCGCAACGGCGAACTGGATGCCATCATCATCGCATTGCCTTTCAGCGAGCCGGATGTACTGACCAAGCCGCTGTACGATGAACCCTTCAGCCTGCTGATCCCGGCCGAGCATGCCTGGGCCGAGCGTGCCACCGTCAGTCTTGAGGATCTGGATGACGATCGCCTGCTGCTGCTCGGTGAAGGCCATTGCTTCCGCGATCAGGTACTGGAGGCATGCCCCACCACCCGGCGCAACGCCGAACCCGCCAAACATACCACCATCGAGTCCAGCTCCCTGGAAACCATCCGGCATATGGTGGCCTCCGGCATGGGCATGACGGTGCTGCCGATGTCCGCCGCGGATGATCGCTATTACAGCTCCGATCTGCTGCTGACCAAGCAATTCGAATCGCCGGTACCCTTCCGCACCGTGGCCATTGCCTGGCGCGCCAGTTTCCCACGGCCGCGCGCAGTGGAAATTCTCAGCGACTCGATTCGTCTGTGTTCGGTCGGCGACTCCGCCGGCAAGCGCTAGGTTCTGGGCATGCCACTGCAGCTTGAACGCACGCCGCTGACGGTATTCAAGGGCGTTGGCCCGGCGGTGGCAGACAAACTCGGCCGCCTCGGTCTGAACAGTGTGCAGGATGTACTCTTCCACCTGCCGTCGCGCTATCAGGATCGCACCCGCGTCACGCCGATTGGCGCGCTGCGCCCGGGCATGGATGCGGTTATCGAAGGGGTACTGCTGGGTGCGGACGTGGTCATGGGCCGACGCCGCAGCCTGCTGTGCCGCATTCAGGATGGCAGCGGCACCCTCAGTCTGCGCTTCTACTATTTCTCCGCCGCGCTGAAAGCCAACCTGCAACGTGGCAGCCACTGGCGCTGCTACGGCGAGGCCAGGTCCGGCGCTTCCGGGCTGGAAATCTATCACCCGGAAATGCAGAACCTCGATACCCAGCAGGCGGCGCCGGTCGCCACTACGCTGACACCAATCTATCCGGCGACTGAAGGGTTGTCGCAGCAACGGCTGCGCAGCCTCAGCGAAGCCGCGCTGAGCTGGCTGGACCAGGGCAACAGCCTGCCGGACCTGCTGGCGCCGGAACTCACTGAACAATACCAGCTGCCATCGCTGCGTGAAGCCATTCGCACCCTGCATCGCCCACCACCCGACGTCGATCTGCAGGCCCTGGAAGATGGCCGCCATTGGGCACAGCATCGGCTGGCGTTCGAGGAGCTGTTGGCACACCAGCTGACCATGCTCAGACTGCGCGCCCAGGTACGAGCGCACCGTGCACCTGTGATGCAGGCGTCCGGCGAGCTGGCTAAGGCCTACGTCCAGCAGCTGGGTTTCCCCCTCACCGGGGCTCAACAACGGGTGGCTGACGAGATCCGCGTCGATCTGCAGCTACCCAGACCCATGCTGCGACTGGTGCAAGGTGATGTCGGTGCCGGCAAGACCGTCGTCGCCGCATTGGCCGCGCTGCAGGCGCTGGAAGCCGGTTGGCAGGTGGCCTTGATGGCGCCGACCGAAATTCTCGCCGAGCAGCATTTCAACAACTTCCAGCGCTGGTTCGCGCCGTTGGGCATTTCCGTTGCCTGGATGGCCGGCAAGCTCAAGGGCAAGACCCGCGCCAATCAGTTGCAGATGATCGCCACGGGAGAAGCCGCCATGGTGGTCGGCACCCACGCCTTGTTTCAACCCGAGGTGCAGTTTCACAATCTCGGCCTGGCGATCATCGATGAGCAGCACCGCTTCGGCGTGCAACAGCGGCTGGCTCTGCGCGACAAAGGCGCCGCCGGGCAGTTTTCACCGCATCAGCTGATCATGACCGCCACCCCGATTCCGCGCACTCTGGCCATGAGCGCCTATGCCGACCTGGATACCTCGGTACTGGATGAACTGCCGCCTGGCCGCACACCGATCAACACCGTATTGGTATCCGACAGCCGCCGCGATGAAGTGATCGAACGAGTGCGCGCCGGGTGCGCCGAAGGGCGCCAGGCGTACTGGGTGTGCACACTGATCGAAGAGTCCGAGCAATTGCAGGCGCAAGCCGCCGAAGTCACCTGGCAGACGCTCTGCGAATATCTGCCGGAGCTGTCCATCGGCTTGATCCACGGACGCATGAAGGCCACCGAAAAGGCCGAGATTATGGCGGCATTCAAGGAAGGAGATCTGCACCTGCTGGTCGCCACCACGGTAATCGAGGTTGGCGTGGATGTGCCCAATGCCAGCCTGATGATCATCGAAAACCCCGAACGTCTCGGCTTGGCGCAGCTGCACCAATTGCGCGGCCGGGTCGGCCGCGGCAGCACCGCCAGCCATTGCGTACTGCTGTATCACGCGCCGTTGTCGGCGCTCGGGCGCGAACGGCTGGGCATCATGCGGGAAAGCTCGGATGGCTTCGTCATTGCCGAAAAGGATCTGGAATTGCGTGGCCCCGGCGAGGTACTGGGTACTCGACAGACCGGGCTGGTGCAGTTTCGTGTAGCCGACCTGGTGCGGGATGCCGATCTGCTGCCACAAGTGCAGGAAGCTGCAGCGGTCTTTGTCCGACAGCACCCGCAACGGGTCGGTCTGATAATCGATCGCTGGCTGGCGGAAGGGCAGCAATTCGCTCAGGTATGAGCCCGAGCAGCCGCCCCAACGCCCATGCTAATATCGCCTCAAGTGCACTCTTTTGATGCCCGGACAAGGAATCCCACTGATGACCCATCAAGCGGCAACACCTTCAGCCAGCCCCAGTCTGCCTGACCTGTTGGAAAAGCAGCTGCAGCAAAATGAGATTGCCTACCAGCTACGCCCCCAGAGTGCGTGCGGCCCGCTTCCCCAGCAAGTACAGGTGTGCCTGCTGAGTGATAGTGAAGGCATGTTGCTGACATTGATCCCCGCCGACCATCTGCTGGATCTGAAAGAACTGGCCCGAGTCACCGGCCGGGAGCTGCAACCGGTACGCGATCAGCAACGGCAGGAACTCCTCAGCCGCTATCAATTGAGTCATCTGCCCGGTCTGCCGATACTGGTGGACGCGCTCTGCCTGATCGAGCAGCAATTGCTGTCTCACCCCCGTGTATGGATGCCCAGCGGCCTGCCCGGCTGGTGTCTGGAGCTGGAACAGGATGCGCTGACCAGTCTGGCAGAAACAGCCACAGTCAGCGCCTTTGCCATACCCCTGAGCAGGATTGAATGCACTGCCGAAGGTGCTGAGCAGGACCACGAGGATATCAACACCGCGGTGCAGACCTTCACCGCGCTGCGCATGCGTCAGCGGCTTGAGGAAACCATCGAGGTTCCACCGCTACCCAATACCGCGCAGCGGATCATGAAGCTCCGGGTCAATCCGGACGCCACCGTCGAACAATTGACCGACGTCGTCGAAACCGACCCCAGTCTGGCGGCACAGGTAGTCAGTTGGGCTGCCTCCTCATTCTACGCTGCCCCCGGAAAAATCCGCTCAGTGGAGGACGCCATTACCCGAGTGCTGGGCTTCGATCTGGTGATCAACCTCGCAGTGGGGCTGTCACTGGGCAAAACCTTCAGCCTGCCCAAGGATGCGCCCGAACACACCACCTCTTATTGGGAGCAGGCTATCTATACCGCCGCCACCATCGAAGGGTTGGCCAAGGTGATGCCGCGCGACCGACGGCCGGAGTTGGGCCTGAATTACCTGGCCGGTCTGCTGCACAACTTCGGCTATCTGCTGCTGGCGTATATCTTCCCGCCCCATTTCAAGCTGATCTGCCGGCACATGGAAGCCAATCCGCATGTCCCGGCACATCTGGTGGATCAACATTTGCTCGGGGTGAACCGGGATCAGATCGGCAGCTGGCTGATGCGCTATTGGGACATGCCGACGGAAATATCCAGCGCCATTCGCCATCAGCACGATCCGGACTATGCGGGTGAACATCATCTGTATGCCAATCTGGCCTATCTCAGTCTGGCGTTACTGCAGGAACGGGATCTGGGCGATGGGCCGCCAATGGTGATCGCTGATGATCTTCTGGAACGTCTGGGATTGACCCGCGAAACGGCGGAGCAGGCGGTGGACAAAGTACTGAATGCGCGGGATGCGCTGCGCACACTGGTGAACGAATATCAGCTCGGCTGGGATCGCTGAGCATGGCTGCCGGGGGCTGATCGCCCCCGGCTGATCGGTTCAATTGACAGAGTCTTTCAATCCCTTGCCAGGCTTGAAGGAGACGGTATTGCTGGCCTTGATCTGAACGGGCTCACCGGTTTGCGGATTTTTGCCGGTCCGTGCCCCACGATGCCGCTGCAAAAAGGTACCAAACCCAACGAGGGTAACCGTATCCTTGCGGCTCAAAGCCTGGGTGATTTCATCAAGAATCGCGTTGAGCGCGCGGCTTGCCTGGTCCTTGCTCAAATCAGCCTTGTCGGCAATAGCCGCTGCGAGTTCCGGTTTACGCATATAAAGCCTCACTATGTGTTGTTTTTGTTTTCCGCTGCATACCGCAACGATGCACCATGATAGCCCGCCTTACCTGGCCCCGAGGCTGCCAAAGCCTGCTCAGCATGGCACGACTTGAAAGCAAGCGCCAGCCAAAAACCGGGCTATCAAACACAGTTATCGCCGATTTAACGGGAAAAGACAAAACTGTCTCATCATGCCAAGCCGTACCTCAGCCTATGGCAATCATTTCGAAGTCTTCCTTGCCAACCCCGCAATCAGGACATTGCCAATCGGACGGCACATCTTCCCAGCGAGTGCCGGCGGGGATACCGTCATCCGGCCAGCCCTCAGCTTCGTCATAGATAAACCCGCATACAATGCATTGCCACTTCTTCATCGACTGTTCCTGATAAGTGCGTCACAAAGGGAAAAAGATCTGCGCCTGAGCGTACCGGAAAGCTGTTTCTGCGGCCAACTGCAACCATAACCGCACCCGGCACAGGCAATAAAAACCGGTCAGTCATGCTACCCTTTGCACTTCGACACATTCAGACAGCGACAGAGAGACCCGTGAGTATTCCCGATTGGCATCCTGCTACAGCGTCCTCAGATATTGCCGACATTGCGTTGCTCGACTGGCTCCGGGGCACCGGCTCATTGACCCAACGACTGAAGGCGGCGGGTTGCAATGATTTTCGGGTGGAAGTGCTGGACGAGCAACAGCAGCCGGCACGCGCCGATGAAGCCGCAGCGCTCGGGTTGACCGAAGGGCAACCGGTATGGATTCGCGAGGTGCTGCTGCATACCGCCGGTGCGCCCCGGGTATTTGCCCGTACCGTCGCCGACCTGCAGGCTTTCAACGCCGCCGGTGTGCATCTGGAGAACCTGGGCAGTCGCAGTCTCGGAGAGCTGCTGTTCAACGATCCTCGAATTCACCGCGAGCCCATTGAGATCAGCCGCTACCCCGCGCAGTGGCTGCCCGCCGACCGCCAACACGATGGCTGCTGGGCACGGCGCTCTCTATTTGTCAGCGACCGATTGCAGTTGCTGGTCTGCGAAGTGTTTCTTCCCGGCTGGCCTCCGGCCGCCTGACCCATTCACTGCTTCGGAGATCACCGTGTCCGGCTTGCTGATCAAACCCCTGTCTCGCATTCACCCCCGCGCCATCGATTTCATTCAACTGGTACGACTGGATCGCCCCATTGGTGTATATCTGCTGTTGTGGCCGACACTCTGCGCATTGTGGCTGGCGGCAGGCGGCTTTCCGGACCCGGTGCTGCTGGCAGTGTTCATCGCTGGCGTGGTGCTGATGCGTGCCGCTGGCTGCGCGATCAACGACTTTGCCGACCGCAAGGTTGATGGCCATGTCAGCCGCACCCGCAACCGTCCCTTGGCCACCGGCAAGGTCACCGCCCGGGAAACGCTGATCGTTTTCGCCATCCTGGTGGCACTCAGTGCATCGCTGTTGTTATTCACCAACCTGCTCACCTTCCAGCTGTCACTGGTAGCCGTGGCGCTGGCGACGGTTTATCCGTTCTGCAAACGGTTCACCTTCTACCCTCAGGTGGTACTGGGCGCGGCGTACTCCATGGCCATCCCGATGGCCTTTGCCGCGCAGACCGGGGAACTGCCTGTAGCACTCTGGCTGCTGTATATCGCCAACCTGCTGTGGACCGTTGCCTACGACACCGAATACGCCATGTGCGACCGCCCGGATGATCTGGTCATTGGCGTCAAGTCCACCGCCATACTGTTCGGCGAGTCCGACAAGTTGATCATCGCACTGCTGCAGGGGCTGACCCTGTTGTGCCTGGTGTTGGTCGGCAGCCGCTTCGAGCTGGGGGTGTTTTATTACGTCGGGGTGGTGGCAATGCTGCTGAGTTTTGGCTGGCAACACTGGCTTATCCGAGAGCGCGAGCCGCAAGCCTGTCTGGCAGCGTTTCTGTCCAACCACTGGAGCGGGCTATTGCTGTTTGCCGGCCTGGTGCTGGATTACCGCTTCGGTTGAAAGCCGCGGAGTAACACAACTGCAATAAAAGTGTTATCTAATCGGTGTATGTCAGCAACTGCAACTGGACGGAGTACCATGGCAGACAAGACCATACTGATCGTAGACGACGAAGCCCCCATTCGGGAAATGATTGCCGTTGCGTTGGAGATGGCTGGATACCGCTGCCTTGAAGCAGAAAACACCCAGCAGGCCCATGCCGCCATCATCGATGCCAAGCCGGATCTGATCCTGCTGGACTGGATGCTGCCGGGCACTACCGGTATCGAGTTGGCTCGCCGCCTCAAGCGCGACGAGTTGACCAGTGACATTCCGATCATCATGCTCACCGCCAAAGGTGAAGAAGACAACAAGATTCAGGGTCTGGAAGTCGGCGCGGATGATTACATCACCAAACCCTTCTCGCCCCGGGAGCTGGTCGCTCGCCTCAAGGCCGTGCTGCGCCGCGCCGGCCCGGTAGACGAGGAAGCGCCCATCGAGGTGGGCGGTCTGCACCTTGATCCGGTCAGCCACCGTGTCACCATTGACAATGCACCGGCTGAAATCGGCCCGACCGAATATCGCCTGCTGCAATTCTTCATGACCCACCAGGAGCGTGCCTATACTCGAGGCCAGCTGCTTGATCAGGTCTGGGGCGGCAATGTGTATGTGGAGGAGCGCACTGTCGACGTGCATATCCGTCGCCTGCGCAAGGCACTGGGTTCCAACTACGATGGACTGGTGCAGACCGTGCGCGGCACCGGCTACCGCTTCTCCACAAAAGGCTGACGCGCAGCAGCAATGCCGCGCCCACTCAACAGATCCAGGATAATTCGGGTGGAAAAAAACTGGTTCAGGGCAATCACCGGCAAGCTGTTCTGGCTGCTGCTGATCTGCCTGCTGATAGGCCTTGCCGTCGGGCAGCCCGCTTGGGCCCTGGTCATCGGACTGGGCGGCTACATGACGTGGATGCTGCTGCAACTGCGCCGCTTCCAGTATTGGCTACGGGCTCACCCGGGCGATCCGCCCCCGGAAGCCCCAGGTCTATGGGGCGAGATCTTCGATGGCATCTACCGCATGCAGCGCCGCGACAAGCGCCTGCGCGCGCGCATGCAATCCGTCATCGAGCGCATCCAATCGTCAACGGCAGCGTTGAGTGACGGCGTCGTCATGGTCGACAAGAGCGGTCATCTGGAATGGTGGAACCATGCTGCGGAGAACCTGCTGGGCCTGCGCGCGCCGGATGACAGTGGGCAACACGTACACAACTTGCTCCGCGACCCACGCTTTATCGACTATTTTGACCAGGGTAATTACCGCGAACCGCTGGACATACCCTCGCCGGCGAACATCAACACCTGGCTGCAATACAACATCACCCGCTATGGCGACGGCGAGCGTCTGCTACTGGTACGGGATGTCACGCGGCTGCACAACCTCGAACAGATGCGCAAGGACTTCGTTGCCAACGTCTCCCACGAGCTGCGCACACCGCTGACCGTAGTAGTCGGCTATCTGGAGACCATGATCGACAGTGACGATGGCAGTAACTCGCGCTGGCTACGCCCGTTGCACCAGATGCAACAACAGGCGCGCCGCATGCAGAGTCTGCTGAATGATCTGTTGATGCTGTCGCGCCTGGAGACCACCGAAGCCACCGCCGAAGAAAAACCCGTGGATATTGCTCTGCTGCTGCCCGGCATTCGCAAGGACGCCTTGGCGCTCTCCGGTGAGCGCCAACATGAGATCATCATCCAGGACACCACCCAGGCACGACTCATGGGGCTGGAGACAGAATTGCGCAGTGCCATTTCCAATCTGGTCTACAACGCGGTGAAATACACTCAGGATGGCGGCAGCATTCAGATCAGCTGGTCCCAGGATGACCGCGGCGCGAGACTGAGCGTAACGGATAATGGTCCGGGGATATCTCAAGAGCACCTGCATCGGCTGACCGAACGCTTCTACCGCGTTGATTCCAGCCGCAACAGCACCACCGGCGGCACCGGACTTGGATTGGCTATCGTCAAGCATGTGCTGATGCGCCACCAGGGCGAATTGCAGATCACCAGCGCGGCGGGCAAGGGCAGCACCTTCACCTGCGTGTTCCCACCGGAGCGGCTGATCTAAGCCGTTTACCGAGGGCGGCGCTCTAGTGGCCGCCTTCGGCAATCAGCCGCGACAACCACTCCAGCTTGGCCGGATCCTGGTCGACAAATTTCAGCGTTACCAGTACCCAATCGCAGTCCATTCGATCTTCCAGCGCAGCCACGGTGTGCACGTAGCCATTGATACGTGCCACATCCTTGTCGCCTTCCTGTTCCAGATCCAGAACTGCGCTATCAAACACCCCCGGCAGATGCTCGCCGCGCCGCACCACCAGGCGCGCATCCCGCAGACTCAAGCTACGGATGACGCAGGCAAACTGCTGCCCCGCCACCCGCAACTGCGCACGGGTAGCGGAACGGGCTGGCGAACGATTATCGGATTCCGTTGCAGTGCCTTGCTTCGGCGCCACCTTCGTCACCGCCACTGATGGCGGGGTCGCCTGGCGGCTACCGAGCAGGCTGGCAACCGATTCCTGGGCATGACCATGGCTGGTCTGCACTGTGCGGCCACGCAGCTGCTGCAGTTTGCCGGCGCGCTGCAGCGCCTTGCTGACCTTGGATATCAACTGCTCGTTGCTGAAAGGCTTACCGACATAGTCACTGACGCCCGCCTGTATGGCTTCCACCACATTATCGCGGTCGCCACGACTGGTAACCATGATGAACGGCGTCTTTGCCTGATCCGGCTGTTCACGGAACCATTGCAGCAATTCGAGACCGCTCAGCTCGGGCATTTCCCAATCGCACAGAATCAGATCGAAAGAAGCTCGGCCAAGCAACTGTCGCGCCTTGTTGCCATTTACCGCCTCTTCAATCTGCAGTCCCGGGAAATGACTGCGCAACGCTTTCTTGATCAGGTCACGGATAAACGGCGCGTCATCCACAACCAGGACGGACACACTCGCCATGGGATTCTCTCTGTCGGTTACCGCCACAGCTTACCCCAGAGTAATGGCAAAAACCCAGCAGAGGGGTGCCGGAGCGAACAAATGCGCTACCGGCACCTTGCAACAGAGGAGATCAGAGCTTGCCGGTCAACGCATTGAGGAACAGCTGTTGGTATTCCGCAGCATCCAGCTGACGTGCGTTGGTACGAGCGGTCACGTCCTTGGTCGACATCTCACCGATCAGCGCGGCTTTGGAATCATCCACGCCGATTTCCGCCAGGGTATGTGGCAGTTCCAGTTCCGCACGCAGATCCAGCACCCAATCCAGCATGCCGTTGAAGTCCGCATGAGCCAGACCCAGATAACGCGCTGCCCGAGCCATTTCCGGCTCGATCACCGACCGGTTGGCCTGCATGACGTACGGCATCATGATGGCGTTGAGCAGACCATGATGCGAGTCATACAAGGCACCGATGCTGTGAGACACCGCATGAATCGCTCCCAGACCACGCTGGAAAGCCGTAGCGCCCATGCTGGACGCCACCAGCATCTGCAGGCGGGCTTCCACGTCATTGCCGTTACGTACCGCGCGTGGCAGGTATTCCTTGACCAACCGCATGCCTTCCAGCGCTATGCCTTCAGCCATGGGATGGAAAGTCGGCGCCAGAAACGCCTCGAGGTTGTGTGCCAGTGCGTCCATCCCGGTGGCAGCGGTCAGCTTCGGCGGCAATCCCAGAGTCAGCTCCGGATCGAGAATCACGATCGCCGGCATCATGTTGGGATGAAAGATGATGCGCTTGGTGTGATTTTCCTCATCGGTGATGACCGACGCCTGTCCCACCTCGGAACCGGTACCCGCCGTTGTCGGCACAGCCACAACCGGCAGCATCTTGCTCGCATCCACATTGGCCGGATTACGCGCTTCCCACAACGAACAACTCTGATTGGCAACCAGCGCAACAGCCTTGGCCGCATCAATCGCCGAACCACCACCAAAGGCAATCACACCATCATGATTACCTGCCTTGAGCGCCGCAACACCATCGGCCACGTTGCTGCCGGTGGGGTTGCCCTTGACCGCACTGAACAGGCCGACGCCCAATCCGGCTTCACGACAGACCTGCATCGCCTGCTCGACGATCGGCAATGCCGCCAGACCCGGATCAGTGATCAGCAGCGGTGCCTTCATACCCAACTGCATGCAGCACTTGGCGAGCTCGCGCAGCCGCCCGGCACCCACACGAACATGGGTGGGGTAGCTCCAGTTATTGCTGTAGGACGCGATTTCCATATAATCTCCTGAGGTGTCAAAGGGGTGTCAGTGGCTGCCGATCAATTACGCTGAACCAGCTGCAACGGGACAGATTTATATTATGTCCCGAAACATACCCAAACATGCGTTCCGCGTCCAACCAAATTGGCCCTGCGGCATTTCGCCACTTGATAAATTCACGCTACTGGGCCATTTTGTAACCATACCTGCCGCATATCATGTTGCGCATAAGCAGGAGCTGCACTTCGTTATAGCCCTTGAGGATACATCATGAAATTCTATCTGTTGCCTTTGGTTGCCGCAGCCGCTCTGACCGCAGCTCATACGGTCTCGGCGGACGAAGCTCTGTTCAAGAGCAAGCCCTGCATTGCCTGTCATAGCGTCGATGCCAAACTGGTTGGTCCGGCCCTGAAAGAAGTGGCAGCCAAATATGCTGACCAGGCTGATGCTGCAGAATACCTCGCCGGTCACATCAAGAATGGCTCTAGCGGTGTCTGGGGACCTATCCCCATGCCACCAAACCAGGTAACAGATGAAGAAGCGACCAAACTGGCCGAATGGATTCTGACGCTGAAATAAGCGTAGTCCAGAAATAGCCAGATTGAGAAAGGCTGAGCCCGGTGATGAGCCGGGCTCAGCTTTTTTGTTTCAGCGCATCACACTAATAAGGTTCTTCTGTAGCCCACAAACAACTGGTTTACACGAACTGGAGACCACGTTCAAAATACGCTCACGTGCGAACGGATCTCAACTCATCCCACTCAAGACTGCATCTGAACCGATGCTGTATCAATGATTGAAAGAGAAACATACGCCCTGTCGGGCTGATCTTGGGCCCCCACAGGCTTTTGCGGGTATGCTATAAATTAAAAAATATTCCTGACAATGCGCTCAGCAGTTCTAGTCCGTACACGGGCTATTTCTTTACTGGTACGCTAGATACTGGAATGAGATATATATTTGTCGATTAGCTCATTGATCAGATCGATATTCTCCTGAAGCTGCGGCTTGACCCGGTGGGTTGGTCCACCGATACCAATTGTCATTGCTCGATTATCTTTCGAATGCGGCAACAATATGGAAAGCGCAGATATTTTATCTGTGTATCCATCGTTATAGGCGTAGCCCTGTCTTCTGACTTGGTTGATCCTAGCCATTGCCTCATCTATTGAAAGATCACTTTTTTGCTCTGAATCTCGCTCGTTGACCCGAATGACAAGCCTTTTGATGTATTCATCCGGCTGGTGGGCCACCAGCATCAGCCCGGTAGCTGTTCTGAATAAAGGCCTCAAAGTCCCCGGTTTCAAAAAATACCGCAACGCTTTTGCAGACTGAACCGTATGCACATATTGCGCATGGATATCGTTCTGCATCCCAAGCATAACCGTTTCACCGGTTTTCTCTGCTAATTCCGTCATCAAGGCGAGGATCGCACCATCGAGAAACATCTTGCCCTGGATCCACCCACCCAGCATGGCGACCCTCACACTCGGACAGTAAGTCTTGGTTTTGGGGTCAAACAACATATAGTCGAGGGCTTGCAAGCTCTTGAGTAATCCAAGCGTACTCGGGGCCGGATAGCCAAGCCGCTTAGCAATTTCGCTCAACGTAAGTGACTCTTGAACTTCGTCAAATAATTCAAGAATTTCGAGAACCCGTTTGGCAGATTTGACGATTTCAGGGCTCTTGGGAGGCTGAGAAGCCATAGACTTATCCATCAGAAATAGTACCTTACTATACTAGGGCCTCTACCATCCCGGTAGCTCCCGAAGACCTATACTCCATAATTGCGGAGCACAGGTTACTCTGGCATGATTTTTACATGATTAGGAAAAGACGATTCATCTAGCGGCCGACAAAATTTCCAGGTCGCTTTTCCTTTAAGGCTGCCAGGGCCTCCTTATGATCTTCCGTCGAGTACACCACCCCCATATGAGAGGATGCCATTTCCAGATGTGATTTAAGGTCCATGTTCATCCCCTGATAAACCGCCGACTTCATCATTCGAATAGCAATTGGCGGTTGAGCAGCAATGCGCTCAGCCATTTCCAAGGTAGCAGCGGTCAAATCCTCATCGTCCACCACCTGATTGACGATACCCAGCTGCAGAGCTTCGTCAGTCTCTACAAATCGCCCGGTCCAAAGCAGTTCCAGGGCTTTAGGCACCCCCACCAAGCGGGGTAGATACCAAGCCCCGCCATCCCCTGCGAAAATACCTACCCGAACATACGTCTCGGCGAAGCGGGCACTTCTGGCCGCGATTCGGATATCCCCCATCAGAGCCATGTCCATACCCGCACCTGTCGCAACGCCGTTGACTGCAACGATGACGGGCTTATCCAGCTCACTCATGATCAAGGGTATCTGATGAACCCTGTCACTAAGGGAGCGTTTTCGGGCATAGGCACTGGCTCCATGGCTTTCATTGAAAAGATTGAGGTCGCCACCAGAGCAGAATCCGCGCCCACTGCCGGTCAGAACGATGACACGTACATCATCGTTTCTGTCGCACTCTCTCAATGCGTCAGCCCATGCGTGAAGCATCTCCGTGGTGAATGCGTTCAGCTTTTCTGGCCGGTTAAGCGTAATGAACCCGATATGATTCTTGATTTCAAAGATGAGTTGATCAGTCATTATTGGCGGCCTTTATGCTTTCTTGATAGCCAGTGCATCCATAATCGCAATGCCCTGGCCCTCGTCATAGACAAAAATGGGGTTGATATCCAGCTCCTCGATATTGTCACGGTGGTCCCAGGCCAAATTGGAAACCTGTACCAGCACATCACATACCGCATCGATATCTTTTGCTTTTTCGCCACGTACTCCTTCGAGGAGCGGGTACCCTTTAAGCCTCTGAATTAGCGCCCGCGCAGAGTGGTGCGTAAGCGGTGCCGGGGCAAGCTGCACATCTTTCATAACCTCAACGAAGATGCCGCCCAGACCGACCATCACCATAGGTCCAAAGTCCGGATCATTGGTTACACCTGCAATGATCTCCACTCCCTTGGGCATCATTTTCTGAACGAGAATGCCTTCGATATTGGCAGCGCTGTTGTAGGCCCGGGCATTCGTCAAGATGTCTTCAAAGGCGACTTTGAGTTCGGCTGCATCAGCAATACCAAGCTTCACACCTCCAGCCTCTGTTTTGTGGGATATCTCTGGCGACTGCACCTTCAATACCACGGGATAGCCAATGCTTTCTGCGAAATGAGCCGCCTCTTCCGCACTGATAACCAGCTTTTCGCTCGGCACCTCTACACCATATTGCGTGAGCAATTTCTTGGATTGGTACTCAACCAGTATGCGACCGCTGGCTTCGATAAGACGGCGGGAATCAGAGGGGATATCTGCCTCGGTGCGTGGCGCAGGAGTATGACTGAGTCTATTTTGCTGAAACAGACTGTAATCCCAGAGTGCCTTTAGGCCTGCAACACATCCCTGCAGAGAGGTATAGCAATGGAGCCCCAGGTCTTTCAGGCGCTTTAATGAGCCTTCCGAGGGGATAGTGTAGGAATACACCAGAACAGGCTTATCCAGTTCCCGTGAAAGCTGAGCGATTTGTTCACCCTCATTAATCAGCCGGCCTTCGTGCGCAAAGGTGGCTGCCAGAATGATGGCGTCAATGTCAGGCGAGCTGCCAAGAATCTCCAACGACCGCGCATAACCATTGACGCCTTGTGCTGTGATATCCACAGGATTATTGGTAGAGCCGTAATCCGGTATGAATTCAGCCAGCTGCGTCCGTATCTTATCGCTTAGCTCCGGCACTTCCAGGCCTGCCGCTTCACAGGCATCCGCCAACCATACCGCGGTACCGCCAGAGGCAGACACAATCGCAACTCGATTGCCTTTGGGCAAGGGGTTGTTGACCACAGCAGCGGCTTGGTCAAGGAGGCGATCCTGATCATTGCCCAAGATGATGCCGTTATGTCGGAAAAATGCATCAATGACTTTATCGGAGCTGGCGATTGCGCCTGTATGCGATTCGGCTGCACGCTTTCCGGCCTTGGACGTTCCGACCTTCACCATAACAATTGGCTTCTGAGCATCAGCAGCCTGATTGGCGACATCAAGAAATTTCTGCGGTGTTTTCAGCGATTCAACATACATCATCACCGCTTTCGTCTTGGGCTGCGCTATGAAATAACTCGCATAGTCAGCAATCTCCAGGTCTGCCTGATTACCCACGCTGATAATATGGCCGAATGATAAGTTGCTGCGCCGCCCTCGGTTGTAGAAAGAAAAACCAAGACCACCGCTCTGTGAAACGATACTTATCTGATTTGTTGCGTCTGAGTCACCTTTATCAATATTGATAGCCGGGCTAAAGGTAGCCGCAATACTGTCTTCAATCGAAAAGAAGCCTTCAGCGTTCGGACCAGAAATACGAATACCGGTAGCTTGACGAATATCATCAATCTGCTTCTGCAGCTCATACCCCGCCTCGCCCGAGTCGCTGAAGCCGGAGCTGAAAATAACAACCGATTTGATCCCGTGATCCGCACACTCTTGTACACATTGGGGTACAAGCTTTGCTGGAATAGCAATCAGCGCCAAATCAATAGGTTTACCTACCTCGCGAATTGAACGGTAGCAAGCTAGGCCACTGATCTGGGGCTGGTTGGGGTTAATAGGAAAGATTTGGCCCTTGAAATTATGGCGCTGCAGGGTGGCAAGCACCTTGCCGCCAATCTTGTCCAGGTTATCGCTTGCACCCACTACTGCAATGCTCTTCGGATGGAATAGGAAATCCAACTCACTCATAATCGCAATTCCTGTGTTAAGCGTATTCACCAACGGTCTCATGTGGTGTCGTAATGAATGGCCAAAGGCCGTCGCCACCCACTTTCTGGATCGCTTCACCTATCCATTCATAACACTCTGTCTCACTACCATATTCATCACGCCAGACCATCAGACGGCGACTAGCAAGGTGGAGAGAGTGCTCGTGGGTAAAGCCAATCGCACCATGTACCTGATGACCCACATTGCAGCAGATCCCAGCGGATTCACTGGCACGCCCTTTAGCAGCGTAAACCTCAAAATGACTAAGGTTGTTTTCCAATGCATTGATAGCCGCCTCTACCGCTGCGGTTGAGGCGGCTACCTGAGTAGCCATGAAAGCAACTTGGTGCTGAACAGCCTGGAATCGAGCAATAGGACGGCCAAATTGAACCCGCTCCAAACTGTACTGGACTGTCTGGCTGAGGATCTTGCTCATAGCACCAACCATCTGCAGCGAACGAAATAGCGCACCTTCCAATCCCATTCTTTCCGCATCATCACGGGAGATCGAGGTGACCCTTTGTTCGGGTACTTCAATGCTTGCAAAGACATAACTATCACGTGGCTCAGCAGCCAGGCTGGCCCCCTGCTCATGGGGCACGTGGTTCTCAAGGGTAACCAGCTTCAGCTCACCGTCATCGCCCTGGGCGATGAAGACCACTGCCGACACGTTACGGCCCCAGGGCACTCTGTGTAGCTCTCCGGTGAGCAACCAGCCCGCACCATTGCCCTTGAGATTAGGGAGTAGGTCCCAATTGGTTGCGGCTATGCTGAGTGGACCAGATGGTATCTTGCAAGATGCCCTGAACAAAGCCCGCTGCGCCAGCAGGGTTTCTGTCAGAGGCAACGGCAGGTGATATTCACCGGCTGCCCGGACAATAATTCCAATGGTTTCCAGGGGAAGCAGTTCGTTATTTTCGGAGTCAATTGCAGAGGTCAATCCCAACTCCTCAATCGCTGACCATACGTCAGCGGGCCACTCCCCTTGTTCTGCTCGGTCCATCAAGGCCTTGGTACAGGAATCAGAAAAAATCCCTTCTGCAGTAGCCCTGAAAAGCTCATTTAATTCGTTCATGTGCTACCTCATTCCCAAGCTTTTAGAGATGATTCCGCGGAGAATTTCGCGAGTTCCGCCCCGAATGGTCAATGCTGGGGCATACAATGTGGTGTATTGAAATGCCTTCTGGAACG
>JASJKW010000223.1:0-3967 GCA_037621305.1 Pseudomonas sp. | reverse complement strand
CGCCCAGAACTTCTGTCAGTTCACTGCGAATAACATCTGGCAGGCCGTCCCAGAATTGGGAATTGGTGAAGACCATGTAAACGATCAGACAGTGGATCGACTCAGTGATGTACTTCTGTACCTCGTGCACCTTCGGGCTTTCATAGTTGGACCAGGTGTTCTCGGTGCCATTGACCACACCGGTCTGCAGCCCTTGGTAGACCTCGGCAAAACTCATCTTGCGGGGAATCGCACGCAGTGCCTTGAACTGCTCATCCAGCACCGCAGAAGCCTGCACCCGGAATTTCAGGCCGCGGGCATCACGTGGCTCACGCAACGGCTTGTTGGCAGAAAGCTGACGCATGCCGTTGTGCCAATAGGCCAGACCGAGAATATTCTTGTGCAGCATCGCCTTCAGCAGCTCCTGACCCGCCTCGCTCTGCTGGAAACGGTCCACCGCCGCCATGTCATCGAACAGGAACGGCAGGTCAAAGATCTGCAATGGTTTGGCGTAATGCTCGAACTTGGACAGCGACGGCGCCAGCATATGCACGTCACCCAGCATCAGCGCATCCATTTCCTTGCCATCGCCGAACAGTGACGAGTTGGGATAAACATCCACCTTCACACGGCCCGGCAAGCGCTCCTCGGCCAGTTTCTTGAACAGCAAGGCGCCTTGTCCCTTAGGCGTATTGTCCGCCACCACGTGGGCGAACTTGATGACCACCGGCTCGGCCGCCTGGGCTAGACCGATAACAGTGAATGACATCGCGCAAACGATTGATTTCAGTGTGTTCTTAAACATGCTCAGGTACCTTTTGTTGTTATCATTCAATCAGTTAGTAAACTATTCTTAGATCGTGAGACCAGCGCGCTGCAGTACCCGCCGCGCCTGTCCGATCACTGGTGCATCAACCATCTGGCCATCGACCACGAACACACCCTCCCCGGATGCGCTGGCGCTCATGACCCGCTGCGCCCAGTTCAACTCGTCGCTGTCAGGCATCAGGGTCTGGTGCACCACCTCTACTTGAGCAGGGTGAATGCACAACATTCCACCGAACCCCATGTCACGGGCATCGGCAGCCATTTGTGCAAGGCCTTCGGGGTTCTTGATGTCAGGGAATACGCTGTCCAGCGGTGATGCCAGCCCAGCCAGAATGCTCTGTAGCAGGATGCCGTAGCGCGCCTGATCAAGAATCCGCTCGGCTGCGGCAGTACCGCTGCTCAGTCCCAGATCCAGCCCCAGGTCCAGTGCACCGAAGCTCAGCCGTTCGACTCCGTCCGCCTGGGCGATGGCAGGTAATGCCTGCAATCCCAAGGCGCTTTCGATAATCGGCCATACCGGTTTGCCGGTGGCGGCCACCAAGGCCACCTGCTCGGCGCTTTCCACCTTCGGCAGCAGTACACCGACCACACCGGCGTGCCGGTGGCACAGCGCGATATCCTCGGCCTGTTGCGGATGCCCGGGGGCATTGATGCGTACCAGTATCTGTGCGCTGGGGTTGTCGCTGAGAAAGCGGTCCAGATTGTCGCGGGCTTCAACCTTGAGGTTTTCCGCCACGGCATCTTCCAGATCAACGATAACCCGGTCTGCACCACTGGCCAGTGCCTTGGAAATGCGCTCGGGACGAGTGGCCGGGACGAACAGCGCAGTGCGAATGATGGAAGTGTTCATACCGCCCCCTGTTCGCGCAGTTGCTCAACCTGTTCAGCGCTGTAGCCCAGCTCACTGAGCAGACTGTCGGTATGCTCGCCCAACCCGGGGACCGCACCCATGCGCGGCTCGAACGCCGTATTGCGGCCGGGCGGCAGCAGCGCCGGCAGCATGCCAGCCGGGCTACCGACCTCGGACCAGCGCTGGCGCGCCTTGAGCTGCGGGTGAGCCCAGACGTTGGCCATATCATTGACGTGGGCATTGGCTATCGGCGCCGCATCCAGGCGAGCGATCACTTCATCGGAGCTCAGCGAGGCAAACGTTTCCACGATAAGGGCGCGCAGTTCAGCACGGTTTTCCGAGCGTTTGGAGTTGCTGGCAAAGCGTGCGTCACTGGCCAGCTGCGGTTGCAGCAGAACCTTCTCGCAGAACGCCTGCCATTCCCGCTCGTTCTGCAGACCGAGCATCACCGACTTGCCATCGCCCGCGGGGAACGGACCGTAGGGATAGATGGTGGCATGCGCCGCGCCGGCACGCGGCGGCGGGGTCGCACCCTGATAGGCGTAGTACATGGGAAAGCCCATCCACTCGACCAGGCTTTCCAGCATGGACACGTCGATACGGCTACCTACGCCGGTCTTGTCACGCAGCATCAGCGCCGACAGCACGCCGGTGTAGGCGTACATACCGGCGGAGATATCGGCAATCGAGCAACCGGCCTTGGCCATCTGATCCTCACCCGGTCCGCCGGTGACGGACAGAAAACCACCTTCGCTCTGGATCAGCAGGTCGTAGGCCTTCTTCTGCTCGTAAGGACCACCTTCGCCGTAGCCGGAAATATCGCAGACGATCAGCCGCGGGAAGCGCTCGTGCAGGGCATCAAAGGACAGCCCCATGCGCGCTGCCGCGCCCGGTGCCAGGTTCTGTACCAGCACGTCGGCCTTGGCCAGCAGCTGCTCCAGCACCTTGTCGGCACCCGGCTTCTTGGCATCCAGTGTCAGACTTTCCTTGGAGCGGTTGGTCCAGACGAAGTGCGAAGCCAGACCATCGACGCGCTCGTCGTAGCCCCGGGCAAAGTCACCGGAACCGGGACGTTCGACCTTGATCACCCGCGCGCCCAGATCAGCCAGTTGTCGGGTGCAGAACGGCGCGGCAATGGCGTGCTCCAGACTGACCACAGTAATGCCGTCCAACGGACGGGGCTTATCGGTTTTGTTTGTCATGTCATTCATGTTCAGTTTCTCCAGCCAGGCTGACTTTGCTCATGTCAGCCAGATCACGCAGTTCCCATACCCGTGCCACCAGCACTCCGGCCCGATCGGCATCACAGGCGTTGGAGAACGCCACCAACCGGCGAAACTTGTCCTCCAGCTCGGCACGGCTCAGGGTGTTGCCCGGGTCGCCCTTGGGTTCGTCAATGCTGCCGTACAGAGTGCGGCCATCGACGGTGGCGACCTCGACCCGGCCCAGCCAGCGCTGCGGATAGGCTCCGTCGACTTCCGGGTCCAGCTGCATGCTGACCTTCTCGCGGAAGGCCCCGATGCGCTCGTCGGTCAGGCTGTGCTGTTCAAACTCCGGCAGGCCGGCCTTGCCGTAGATGGCAATCAATCCGAGTACGGTGCCCATGGAGAATTTCGCCTGGTGCACGCTCTGCGGCACCACCACCCGACCCAGCACATCAATCGCGCCCTGGTGTACGCGAGTAACCACGCTGGCAATATCGTCGGCCTGCAGGTTCTCGCGCTGCATCAGATCCAGCAGCGCATCGGCTGCCGGATGGGTGTGGCGGCAGGAAGCGTGGAACTTGAAGGAGGTTTCCGGCGTTGCCCAGCGGCTGCCGAGACGATCGGACAGCTTGCTCGGATCAGCGTCGCTGGACATGCCCGCAGCCATGCCCTGCTCACCTTCGAGAATGTTCTGCGCGCCAGTCAGCCCTTCAGCGGTCATATAAGCCGCCAGCAAACCATCGGCGGCGGCCTTGGCCGTGTGCAGCTGCTTGGAGTCGGCGGCATCGCGCAGGAACTCCCACAACCCGGCGGCCTGGGTACCGGCACTGCCGAGCAGATGAGTGAACTGCTGCTGGTTGAAGTCCAGCAGCTTGCCCACCGCCACTGCAGCGGCCAGGGTGCCGACGGTCGCAGTGGTATGGAAGATGCGGTAGTGCGAGCGACCGAGAAACTCGCCGATGCGGATACCCGCCTCATAGCCGGCAACCGAGGCCAGAATCAGCTCACGCCCGCTCTTGCCCAGGTCCTGGGCCGCGGCCAGCGCCGCGGGAAAGACCACAGTGGCCGGGTGCAGCACCGAGCTGTTGTGCAGGTCATCCTGCTC
>JASJKW010000222.1:0-7601 GCA_037621305.1 Pseudomonas sp. | reverse complement strand
CCTTCGGCGAACATTTCTGCGGTGCGGGTAGCCGCCGCAGTCATGATGTCGAGGTTCCCCGCGTAGGTGGGCAGATAGTCACCCAGCCCTGCCACTTCCATGAAAATGGAAACCTGCTTGCCATCAAAGATCGGGCCATTGACCAAGCGGTAGCCCGGCACGTACTTCTGAACTTCACCGATCATCTCGAGAATGGAGGCGGTGATCTTCTCGCGATCAGGCTCATCGTCGGTCAGGCAGTAGATGGTGTTGCGCATCATCATCGGCGGATCAGCCGGGTTGATGATGGCCAGTGCCTTGCCTTTGCGTGCGCCGCCGACCTTCTCGATGGCGCTGGAAGTAGTGAAGGTGAACTCGTCCAGATTGGCACGGGTACCTGGTCCGATGGATTTAGACGACAGGCTGGCGATGATCTCGGCATAACCGACGGCTTGAACACGGGATACCGCATTCACCAGCGGAATCGTGGCCTGGCCAGCACAGGAGATCATATTGACGTTCATCGCCAGGTTGGCCGCGTGCTCCTGCAGGTTGACCGGCGGCACACACAGCGGGCCAATCGCAGCCGGCGTCAGGTCGATCATCAGTACACCCAGCTCGTTCAGCTTGCGGCTATTCTCGGCATGTACGTATGCGCTGGTGGCGTCAAAAGCGATCTGGATCTCATCGTCCAGTACGTGGGGCAACAGGCCATCGACACCCTCATGGGTGACTTTCAGGCCCATTTCCCTGGCCCGCACCAGACCTTCCGACTTGGGGTCGATACCGACCATCCATACTGGCTCCAGCACGGGGCTACGCATGATCTTGTAAATCAGGTCAGTGCCGATATTGCCCGACCCTATGAGGGCACACTTGATCTTTTTCATGTGGATTGCTCCGCTGCTTTAATATCACGCTGGGTCTTGGTCATTCCGGCAATATAAAACTCGTGTTCACGATGCTCAGTAATCAGTACTCGAACGGTATTCGCTGGGCAGTTCAGGCTCTGACATACCGCCTCGGTAACCGCGGCGGCCACCTTGCTTTTTTGCTCAGGCGTGCGGCCTTCGGTCATATGCATTTCAATAATGGGCATGGCTGTTTCCTGGCTTTTTCTAGTTATTCAACGAACCGCATCGACACACTGCCCAACTCCTGGAAGCGCGCTATGACGCTGTCTCCTGGCTTGACGGCAATGGCTTCGGTAATCGCACCGCTCATGACAAAACTACCCGCGGGCAGCACTTCACCTATCTCAGCGAGAATATTCACCACCATGGCAATAGCCTCGGCCGGGTGCCCCAGCACCGCCGCGGAAGCGCCCATCGCGACCATCTCACCGTTGATCTCCATCACTACACCCAGGGTGCGCAGATCCAGATCTTCGGCATAACGTGCCCGGCCTCCGCCGACAAACAGAGCCGATGAGGAGTTATCCGCAACCACACTTTCCAGATCAAACTTGAAGCCGGAAAAGCGCGAGTCGATGATTTCCACCGCTGGCAGTACGTAATCGGTCGCTGCCAATACATCTTCAGCAGTACAGTTGGGACCGCTCAGTTCCTGCTTCATTACGAAGGCCACTTCACACTCCACCCGGGGGTGGATCAGGCCAGCAACCGAGATGGCGGAGTTTTCCGGGCGGGCCATACGGTCGGTCAGAAAACCGATCGAAGGCACATCAACGCCCATCTGAACCATCTTGGCTTTGGAGGTCAGGCCGGCCTTCCAGCCGATCAGTTTGTGGCCCTGCTCGATGAAACGCCGGCGCAGTTCGCCCTGCACTGCGTAGCTGTCGGCAATGGTCATTTCCGGGTATTCATTGGTCAGCTTGGGAATGGCGTAGGCGCGGGTCTGCGCTCCTTCTACCCGTTCACACAGGCGTACCACGTCCTCACGGGACAGAGTCAAATTGTTCATACTGCACTCCTTCCGGAAAAGCTCACCCGGCAACTGCCCAAGCCACCCACGGTACACACCAGCTCATCGCCATCGACCACTGGGACCAACGTTGATTGCGAACCGGACAGAATCACTTCTCCTGCCTTGAATGGAATACCCAGCTCACCCAGGGTATTGGCCAGCCAGGCCACCGCGTTGGCGGGCGAACCCTGTACCGCAGCCCCCACACCGGTGGAGTACAGCTCGCCGTTCTTTTCCAGCACCATGCCGGCCAGGGTGATATCCAGCTTGCGCGGATCGCCCTTGGTCTTGCCCAGCACATACACCCCACAGGAAGCGTTGTCCGCAACCGTGTCCTGAATTTTCAATTTCCAGTCAGTAATGCGCGAATCGACAATTTCAAAGCACGGAACGACATAGTCGGTCGCTCGGATCACGTCCATGGCAGTGATGCCCGGGCCCTTGAGATCCTCTTTCAGAACGAAAGCCAGCTCGGCTTCCGCCTTGGGCTGAATCATCTGACTCAGATCAATGGTGTCCCCTTCCTGAAATACCATCCCGGAGGTGAGCATGCCGAAGTCCGGCTGATATACGCCGAGCATTTCCTGAACCGGACGGCTGGTGGCACCGATCTTCTTGCCGACGATGGTTTCCCCAGCGGCCAGACGGCGCGCTACAAAGGCTTCCTGAATACGGTAGGCATCGTTGATAGTTATCTCCGGCTCGCGGCTGATCAGCGGCGTAACCGGGCGACGTTCCAGGAACGCCTGGTACAGCTCTTCGCCGTACTGTTCGATTTTCTGCTTGTCCATAATGTCCTCAGAGCTTCACGCAGACGTTGCGGGTTTCGGAGTAGAACTCCAGCGAATGCACACCACCCTCACGGCCGATACCCGATTGTTTGGAGCCACCGAAGGGGGTACGCAGGTCACGCAGGAACCAGCTATTGACCCAGGTGATACCGACCTCAATACGCGCCGCCATGCGGTGGGCGCGGGCCAGGTCGGATGTCCAGATGGTGGTCGAGAGGCCGTAGTCATTGGCGTTGGCCATTTGCACCACGTCATCTTCCCGGTCAAAGGGCGTGATGTGGCAGCATGGCCCGAAGATTTCTTCGCGTACCACCGCGGCGGTTTCCGGCAGACCTGTCCAGATGGTCGGTTGCACCCAGGCACCATCAGCGAGATCGGCAGGCATATCAGGTATGCCACCACCGGTTACCAGCGTGGCGCCCTCGTCGATCGCCTTACCGTAATAGGACAGCACCTTGTCGCGCTGCTCCTGGCTGATCAATGGACCGAAGTCTGCGCTGCTGTCATCAGGACGACCATATTTGACTGCTTCTGCCTTGCCCTTGAGCGCCTGCACAAAGCGCTCGAAAATCGGCCGCTCGACATAAACACGTTCAGTACCCAAACACACCTGTCCGGTGTTAAGGAAGACCGAACGGGCGAAACTGTCTACCGCCGCATCAAAGTCGGCATCGGCAAAGACGATACCGGCGTTCTTGCCGCCCAATTCAAAAGACACGTCACGCATGCCCTCGGCTGCCGCTTTCATGATCGCTGTTCCGGTACGGGTTTCACCGGTAAAGGTAATGGCATCCACCTGCGGATGCTGGGTCACAAACTCCCCTGCCGAATCTGGACCAAAGCCCTGCACCACGTTGTAGACACCCTTGGGGATACCCACTGCGTTCATGACTTCACCGAGCAGGGCTGCGGTCTGTGGAGACTCTTCAGAAGGCTTGACCACCACGGTGTTACCGCAGGCCAGCGCCGGGCCAACCTTCCAGGTCATCAGCATGAAAGGCGCATTCCATGGGCAGACCACGCCGATTACACCCTTGGGACGGCGAACCGCGTAGTTGAGGGCACCACGGCCATCAGGGGTGTCGGTATGGAAAGCCTCGCTGGCAACGTTCTTGACGGTGTCAGCGAATATCTTGAAATTGGCAGCGCCGCGGGGAATGAACACATGTTTCATGACATGTGCAGGTTGACCGGTATCGGCCATTTCGGCTGCGACAAAGTCATCAAATCGGCGAGTGATCTCGTTGGCCACCTCGTAGAGCAACTCGGTACGGCGCTCGGTGGTCATCTGGCCCCATTCACCATTGAGGGCTTCTCGGGCTGCTTTGACTGCTGCGTCAACTTCGCCGCGGCCGGCTTCACTTACCGAGCAGATAACGCTGTTATCCACCGGAGATGTCTTGTCAAAACGCTTGCCACTGGCGGCGGCGACATATTCGCCGTTGATGAAGTTTTCAATCTGGCGCATGTGAACTCCAGGATATTGTTGTAATTATTGACTGACCCTTGCCGGGCCTTTTCTCGATTCTAGGAAAGCCGGTAAATACCAGCTAATACTTTATTGCCGTTGACTCAATACCTTGGAAGCATCGTTATGAGCAAAAAGGCAGCTACTTACTTCTCCACGCGGAAGTAAAGCAGCTGCTGTCAGATCGCCTTGAAGAGCTGACTGCGCACTAATCGCCGAAATGAGCTTTCGGCGTGGATATTCTGCTCGAACAACCTCTCTTGCATAGAGTTACAGCACCCCTGGTTTGGATGCGCTCATGCACACACTCTCAGGTCACTACCGTCAGGAAACTCTCGTGCAACCTGCGCTGGGGGTAATCAAGGCCTTGGGCAAAGTTGTCCTGTGTCCAGGTCAGCGGCTCATAATCGGGATAAGGATGGTATCCACCCGTGAAGGTTTCAAAGCGGTTGCCAGAGGGATCCCATGCATAAATAGTGCAACCCCGTGTCACGCCATGGCGGGTCGGGCCAATATCCACCGTCACATCATTCATCGACATGATGTCGCCGGCACGCAATACCTGCTCCCAAGAGTCCAGCAGGAAGGAGCAGTGATGCAACTTGCCTTTCTCCGGGTACTCTACAAACGCGATATCGTGAACCTTGTGCGAGCAGGACAGCCAAATACCCATTTCACCGTCGCCTTCTTCGTTCAGCACCCGCTCAACCAAGTAAAAGCCCAGCACGTCTATAAATATCTTCTTCACTTCAGCAACATTCGGACCGTATAGCAGGCAATGATCCAGCCGCACCGGGGCAACACCATGCTCTCGCTGGGCGTTCCACGGTGGTGGATTGATGGTTTCCATACCGTTGCCGACGGCGGTTTTCTCTGCATAGAGTTCAATCAGATGACCGGAAGGCAACTCAAACCGCACACGCTCACCAGTTTCGAGCATTTCACCAGCGGGTATCCGGGTCGTGGCAAGACCATAGGCCTGCAGGTCTGCATCGAGTTTTTCCAGGGTAGCGTTATCCAACACCTTAAAGGCAAAGAAATCGATGCCGGCGGAATCCGCTTCGCGGATGACATAACTGTGATGATCACGCTCATCCCAGCACTTGAAGTACACTCGCCCCTGATCATCGCGCCCGGTCTCGATCAGACCCAGAACATTGCGATAGAAGTGGATGCTTTCTTCAAGATTCAATACGCGCACTTGGGCATGCCCTGGGCGTAGAACACCTGTCATAGCCATTTTTTGTCTCCTTTATCGGCTGGATGATTCACGGTCTTGCCTACAGGTTCGACGGATAACGTATTCACCGTTACGCTTCCCCTGCTTAGTTAAATATCAGATTATTCTTGTCCTTCGTTACCATCCAATACCAAAAAAAGGCTCCTGTGATACCTTATGGATATCGCATAATGATAGGATCGCCGGAAGCTCACAGCCGCTTTCACATGATTACAACCCCCACCCTATCGCCATTTACACAGTGGAATCGCGTCATGGAATTACGTCTTTTACGCTCCTTCATTATCGTCGCCGAAGAGCGTCACCTCGGCCGAGCAGCCACTCGCCTGCATATTTCTCAGCCCCCGCTGACTCGGCAGATGCAGCAACTGGAAGAAGAGCTCGAAACTCGGCTTTTCATCCGCACCCCGAGAGGCATGGAACTGACCCCAGCAGGCGAGTTGCTGCAGGAAGAAGCTCGTAATATTCTTTCTGTGGTGGAGCAGGCAGCGGAACGGACTCAGCGAGCTGGACAAGGCAAACTGGGTAGACTGGACATTGGCATTTTTGGCTCAGGCATCTTGGACACCATTCCCGCCCTGCTGCTGAAGTTCCGCAGCGCCTTCCCCGACGTCAAGGTACTACTGCACAACATGAGCAAGGATGCGCAGATCGCCGCGCTGCGCCAGCATCGGATCGATATCGGTTTCAATCGATTCATTGAGCACTCCGAAGATATCGCCAACATTGTAGTGATAACCGAAAGAACCCTCATCGCCATCAATGAGAACCACCCTTTGGCTCAGCAAGAGTCGGTTACCATTTCAGTATTTCGCGACAATACCGTTATCGTATTTCCCACCGGCCCACGACCGAGCTTCATCGACAAAGTGATGAGTATGTGCCACCAGCGGGGGTTTACTCCCAGTATTGCCCAAGAGGTTGGTAATACCCTTACCGGGGTTGCCTTGGTAGCCAGTAACTTTGGTGTGTGTGCGGTACCGGAGTCCGCTACCAAACTAGCATTGCCGGGGGTGGTTTACCGCCCACTCATGGATCCTCCCACGGACTCCGGGGTAGACCTGAACTGCATCTACCGGATCGATGATCAGTCACCGTTACTCAAATCGTTTCTTGGTACGGTCCGTGATTATCGAAGCAGCACTATTTAGGTGGAACCCGATTGGAGCTTGTAGAAGCCATCGATGCTTGCCCACACATCCGTGCCACCGCCCACCTTCAGATAGACGAAGCTCTGGGCGCGAACATGATGATCGCCATTCCCAAGATGGCTACAGCTGATCCAACCAGGTCCCAGGTTGTCGGCTTGATGCCGTCCACCAGCCAGAGCCAGATAATGGCGGTGCCTATATAGACGCCGCCGTATGCGGCATAAACCCGACCAGCGGCGGTTGGGTGAAGCGAAAGGAGCCATGCAAAGAGCGCCAGCGATGCCGCTGCGGGGATCAACAGCAGCACACTCTTGCCTTGCTTCAACCAGAGGTATGACAGATAGCAGCCCACTATTTCAGCCACAGCCGTGAGCGCGAACAGCGCAAATGTCTTGGTCATGCCGAACCCTCCGCGTTGAAGTCGGTCGCTTTCATGGCCCGATAACGCCGCTCCAACTCCTGGCGAATTTGCCTGCGCTGCCCGGCCTGGTAGAACCTGCGTTTCTGCTCCGAGGTAACCCGCTCCAACGGCGGGACCGAGGTAGGCTTTCCGTTATCATCCACCGCGACCATGGTAAAAAAGCAACTGTTGGTATGGCGCACCGATTTGGCACGGATGTCCTCGGTAACGACCTTGATACCGATCTCCATCGAGGTGGTGCCAGTGTAGTTGACCGAAGCCAGAAAGGTGACCAGCTCGCCTACCCTGATCGGCTGGCGAAAGTTCACCTGATCCACCGACATGGTCACTACATAATGTCCCGCGTAGCGGCTGGCACAGGCGTAGGCGACTTCATCCAGGTACTTGAGCAACGCACCGCCATGCACATTGCCGGAAAAGTTTGCCTTGTCCGGTGTCATCAGGACGGTCATGGTCAGTTCTGCGCTGTGGGCCAGCATGGCATTCGCTCTGCAGTTTGGGGGCCGCCACTTTAATGCTTTCTGCGGCAGCCTGCCATAATCAGCCGTAAAGCTACCACTGTCGCCCCAGATCAGCGAAGATAACGCCCCACCCTGTCTCATTCGTCTCAGTCGGCGCCGCCGCT
>JASJKW010000221.1:0-10767 GCA_037621305.1 Pseudomonas sp. | reverse complement strand
CATACCGTTGAGGTAATAGCGTACATCCTGCTGCGCCATGGCGAAGCCGGTTCGCTCAATCAAACGCCGAAGCTTGTTCTGGCTGACGGCAAAACTCATCGCGCCTTCACCGTCTTCCACATTCGGGAAGTCAGCAGCAGGCAGTGTGGTCAGGGTGAAGCGACTGCGGCCGGCCTTGACGATCGCCTTGCCGTCTTCCACTCGGAAATTGATGGTGGATTCATCTGGCAGCGATTTGCAGATATCCATCAGTTTACGGGCCGGTACCGTGATTTCGCCTGGCTCTGCCTGCTCTTCCAGCGGAATCCGGCCGATCAGCTCGACCTCAAGATCGGTGCCGGTCAGCGACAGCGTGTTGCCATCGACTATCACAAGAACATTGGACAGCACCGGCAAGGTCTGCCGGCGTTCAACGACACCAGCCACCAGTTGCAGTGGCTTCAACAGGGCTTCGCGCTGGATGGTAAATTGCATTGTCTTCCTTCGACCTCGTGCAGGTTTGGCTGTTTGCTGGGCACCCACACTCAGGTGGTCAGTGTCCGTAATAGGTTCTTGTAATCTTCGCGGATATCCGCATCAATTTCACGCAATTCTGCGATCTTTCGTGTGGCATGGAGCACAGTTGTGTGATCTCGCCCACCGAAGGCATCGCCGATCTCGGGCAAACTGTGGTTGGTCAACTCCTTGGACAGCGCCATGGCCACCTGGCGTGGGCGTGCTACCGAACGCGAACGTCGCTTGGACAGAACATCCGCTATCTTGATCTTGTAGTACTCCGCCACGGTGCGCTGGATATTGTCGATACTCACCAACTTGTCCTGCAAAGCCAACAGATCCTTGAGTGACTCACGGATCAGTTCGATGGTGATGTCACGTCCCATGAAGTGCGCGCTGGCAATGACCCGCTTGAGTGCACCTTCCAGTTCTCGCACATTGGAACGAATCCGCTGGGCAATGAAGAAAGCCGCATCATGGGGAAGGTCGATGCGAGACTGCTCGGCCTTCTTCATCAGAATAGCTACCCGCGTTTCCAGTTCCGGCGGCTCAACCGCAACGGTCAACCCCCAGCCGAAACGGGATTTGAGACGCTCTTCGAGACCGTCAATTTCCTTGGGGTAGCGGTCGCTGGTCAGAATGACCTGCTGCCCACCTTCCAGTAAGGCATTGAAAGTATGGAAGAATTCTTCCTGAGAGCGCTCTTTCTTGGCGAAAAACTGAATATCATCGATCAACAGCGCATCAACCGAACGGTAGTACCGCTTGAAATCATTGATAGCGTTCATCTGCAACGCCTTGACCATGTCGGCAACGAAACGCTCGGAATGCAGATACACAATCTTGGCGGCCGGATTCTTCTTCAGCAGGTGATTACCCACGGCGTGCATCAAGTGAGTCTTACCCAGACCGACGCCACCATATAGAAACAAGGGGTTATAACCATGCCGCGGGTTGTCGGCGACCTGCCAGGCTGCAGCGCGAGCCAGTTGGTTGGATTTACCTTCGACGAAATTTTCGAAGGTAAAACTGCGGTTCAGGTAACTGGTATGTTTGACCACCGCATTATTCGCCTGGTCGGCACGTTGCGGTGGCTGGGGATCTTCCTCGTTACGTTTACCGTAGGGACCCGGCTCGGGTTGAAAGCCTTGAGTGGTTGCCTGAGCGCGCGGTACCGCCGGCGGCGGATTGTCTGCCGGGGCCTCGTTACGCGCCGGCGCCGGTGCTCTTGCTGCGGCAGCTGCCGTCGTCTGCGCAGGCACGGCGGCAGAACTGCTGCGCCGACTGCCAATCAACAGCGAAACCAATGGCGCCTGTCCCTGGGACAGGTCATCCAGCAGTTCCTGAATTCGGTTCAGGTACTTGTCGTTGACCCAATCCAGCACAAAGCGGTTCGGAGCATACAAGCGCAGCTCGCCCGGATCCTCTTCTACTTGAAGTGGACGAATCCAGGTATTGAACTGCTGGGATGGAAGCTCATCACGCAAAAAGTCTATGCATTGCTGCCAGAGTACAACGGACACTGAATTCCCCCGACTTCAAGCCTGAACGGCTCGAGTTGCTTGATGAAAACCTTCCGCAGAACACCTGCCGGCAGCTCTGCGAAAACACCGTGCATTCTAGCCTTTCCCCCCTTACTTATCCACACGCGCAAGGGTAATTGGCGGAGCAGCGTTGCAGACAAACCAGCTGGTCTTTCCAGCTCGCTTTACAGGTGAACCCTTGTATAACAGGTGGCCTGAGCCTTGTGGACAAGGTCTGTATCAGTCTGTTGGCAAGCATGGGCGAAAACCGGGGATAAACCACCCTGTGGATATCCAGCCTCCTTATCCACAGGAGCCGCACAACAGTCAAACCCGCCTGTGAACAAATTACCCACCGGGTTTTACCCTGCGCAAACGACCGGACTACCTGCTCTGGGCCGGCTTATCCACAGAAAACCTCTTCCTCATTAAGATCTACATAAATAATCTTTTAAAAATCTCTTCTTTAGTATTGTTATTTATCTACCTACCGTGAATTCAAATTGACCTCAGACCACTTCTTCTCTAGAATTCCCGATCCCTTGAAAGGGCTTAGCGGCTCTGTCGTGAATTACTCAGGTATCTGAAGATGAAAAGAACTTTCCAACCCAGCGTTTTGAAGCGCAAGCGTAACCATGGTTTCCGTGCCCGTATGGCCACCAAAAACGGTCGTGCCATTCTGGCTCGTCGTCGTGCCAAAGGCCGTCAGCAGCTGTCAGCTTAAGATCGGAATTGCAGGTGGATCTCGGATTCAGTCCTGAACACCGGCTATTGACGCCTACACAGTTCAAGAACGTATTCGATGGAGCCACTTGCAAGGCCTCAGGCCCCAATGTTCTGTTGCTGTCACGGCATAACAGCCAGGGACATGCACGATTGGGGCTGGTCATTGCCAAGAAAAATGTCCGGCATGCTGTTGATCGAAACAAGATCAAACGCATTGCCCGTGAATCCTTCAGACACCATCGTGCTGAACTGGATCACCTGGATATTGTCGTCCTGGCCCGCAAGGGTCTGGGCGAGCTTGACAACGCCGCTCTGCATAGCCTGTTCAAGGATATGTGGCGACGGCTGAACAAGGCCGCTGACAAGTACAATCGCTCCCGCAATTCTGGACCCCCATCATCCAATGCGTAGTATCGCGCTCGGACTGATCAAGGTTTACCGTTACGCCATCAGCCCCATGATGGCCAGTCATTGCCGTTTCTATCCATCCTGTTCCTGTTATGCCCAGGAAGCCATCGAAGAACATGGTTTTCTCAAGGGCAGTTTGCTCAGCGCACGACGTTTGTCACGCTGTCATCCCTGGAATCCGGGCGGATATGACCCAGTACCCCTTCAGAACAATCGTTCTTCTCAGATGGCCAATAAACCATGAACATGCAACGAAACATCCTGATAGCTGCCTTGCTCGTGATTACTTATCTCATGGTTCTGCAGTGGAACAATGATTACGGTCAGGGTGAGCCATTACCGGCGAGCGAAACCGAGCTGTCGGTTGGCAATGGTGATTTGCCGACCCTGCAGACGAACGACAATGCGGCTGCCGAGGGCGATGTTCCTCAGGCTGTGGAACCCGATGCCGGAGATATCCCCACCACGCCGGTGCAGACAGCTGCGGCTACTTCCGACCTGATCCGTGTTCAGACCGATACCCTGCACGTGAGCATCAACCCGCTCGGTGGTGATATCGTTTCCCTGTCGCTGCCGGCCTACCCGATGCGCAAGGATCGTCCGGATCTGCCGTTCCAGTTGCTGGAGCAGACCAATAATCGTACCTATATCGCACAAAGCGGCCTTGCCGGGCGCAATGGTCCCGATGCCCGCGCCAATGGCCGACCGCTGTATTCTGCTGAACAGACCAGCTACCAGTTGGCAGAAGACAGCGACACCCTGACCGTCGATCTGCGGTTCAGCGAAGCCAACGTCAACTACATCAAGCGTTTCACCTTTACTCGCGGTGATTACCTGGTCGATGTGGATTATCTGATCGACAACCAGAGTGATTCCGCCTGGACCGGCAGCCTGTTCGGTCAGATCAAGCGCGACAACAGCGGTGATCCTTCCAGTTCAAGTGCAACCGGGATGGCGACCTTCCTGGGGGCTGCCTACTGGAATGCCGACAATGAGTACACCAAGCTCAAATTCGGCAAACTGGATGACAATCGACTGAAAGAAACTGTCGATGGCGGCTGGATCGCCTGGCTGCAACACTATTTTGTCAGCGCCTGGGTACCCAATCCCGAGCAGCAGCATGTCTATCAGACCCGCAAGGACAGTCAGGGCAATTACATCGTCGGCTTCGTCAGCCCCGCAGTGAATGTATCTGCCGGTGAGCAGGCCAGCATCAGCGCCGATTTCTACGCGGGTCCGAAAATTCAGGATCGTCTGAAGGAAATCTCGCCCGGTCTGGAGCTGACCGTGGATTATGGTTTCCTCTGGTGGATCGCCCAGCCGCTGTTCTGGGTGTTGAGCATGATCCAGAGTGTGGTCGGCAACTGGGGTTGGAGCATCATCCTGCTCACCGTGCTGATCAAGCTGGTGTTCTTCCCGCTGTCGGCTACCAGTTACCGCTCCATGGCCAACATGCGCCGGGTCGCCCCGAAACTGCAGGCCTTGCGCGAGCAGTATGGTGACGACCGCCAGAAAATGTCCCAGGGCATGATGGAGCTGTACAAGAAGGAGAAGATCAATCCGCTGGGGGGCTGCTTGCCGATCCTGGTGCAGATGCCGGTGTTCATCGCCCTGTACTGGACCCTGATGGAAAGTGTCGAGATGCGCCAGGCTGAATGGCTGGGCTGGATCACTGATCTGTCGCTCAAGGACCCCTTCTTCATTCTGCCGATCCTGATGGGCGCGAGCATGTTCATTCAGCAACAGCTCAACCCGACCCCACCGGACCCGATGCAGGCCAAGGTGATGAAGATGCTGCCTATCATCTTCACCTTCTTCTTCCTGTGGTTCCCGGCTGGTCTGGTACTGTACTGGGTGGTCAACAACATCCTGTCGATCGCGCAACAGTGGTACATTACCCGGCAGATCGAACGGGCTGCGGCAAACGACTGATCGCCGCCAGCAAGCCACACGCAAACGCCCCGATTTCGGGGCGTTTTGCCATCCATCTTTCGCCGCCAGCACAGGAACGGACCATGAGCCGCAGTTACCACGCCGATACCATTGCCGCCATCGCCACCGCCCCGGGTCAGGGCGGTGTGGGTATTGTCCGGATCTCCGGCCCCGACGCCCTGCCCATCGCCAGACAGATCTGTCGTCTTGAACCCCAGCCGCGACACGCTCACTACGGTGCGTTCTGGGATCAGGACAACACCCTGGATCAGGGGCTGACACTGTACTTTCCGGGCCCCCACTCCTTCACCGGTGAAGATGTACTGGAACTGCACGGGCACGGCGGACCTGTGGTCATGGATATGCTGCTCAAGGCTTGCCTTACCCTCGGCGCCCGGCCAGCGCGCCCAGGTGAATTCAGTGAACGTGCCTTTCTCAACGACACGCTGGACCTGGCCCAGGCCGAAGCCATCGCCGACCTGATCGAAGCCAGCTCCGAACAGGCTGCGCGCAATGCAGTGCAATCATTGCAGGGCGCTTTTTCCCAGCGTGTTCATGCACTGACCGAAGCGCTGATCAGCCTGCGTATCTACGTCGAAGCTGCGATTGATTTTCCCGAAGAAGAAATCGACTTTCTGGCCGATGGGCATGTTCTCAACCAGCTGCAAGCCGTACAGCAACAGCTGGCTCAGGTCCGCCGGGAAGCCGGGCAAGGTGCGCTGCTGCGCGATGGCATGACCGTGGTGATCGCCGGGCGCCCCAATGCCGGAAAATCCAGCCTGCTGAACGCCCTGGCTGGACGAGATAGCGCCATTGTTACCGATATCGCCGGCACCACGCGGGACATTCTGCGCGAACATATCCACATCGACGGCATGCCCCTGCATATCATTGACACTGCCGGGCTGCGGGATACCGATGATGTGGTCGAAAAAATCGGTGTGGAACGGGCCATGGCCGCCATTGCCGAAGCTGATCGGATCCTGTTGATGGTTGATGCAACTCAGCCCGAAGCAGGCCATCCGGAACAACTCTGGCCAGAGTTTCTGCAACAGAAACCCGACCCGGCCAAGGTCACGCTGATCTACAACAAGGTGGACATCAGTGGCGAATCAACCGGTATGGAAGCGGCTGACGACGGCAGTGTCAGTTTGCGTCTCAGCGCCCGCAGCGGTGCAGGCGTCGATCTGTTGCGGGAGCACCTGAAGACCTGCATGGGCTTCGAGCAGACAGCGGAAAGCCTGTTCAGCGCCCGCCGCCGGCACCTGGACGCCCTGGAGGGCGCCAACGAGTATCTGCAACACGGTTATCAACAGCTGACCCTGGCGGGTGCCGGGGAGCTCCTTGCAGAAGACCTGCGAATGGCTCAGCAGGCGCTGGGCAGTATCACCGGTGAGTTCAGCGCTGACGATCTATTGGGGCGTATTTTTTCGAGCTTCTGCATCGGCAAGTGACACCTGGCTTCCATTTGCAATGAATGGCAGCGTCTCCTTTTGCTATCAATCCCCTCCTGAAAACGCTGGACGTGCCTGTCCAGCATCTGGTTTTTTGCGCTTTAATCGCTGCTAAGCCCTGTGCACAACTCACCCTAAGCCCTACCCATAACCCTGTGTGTAACCAGGGGCTGAACCTGCCTGTGGATAAAGGGTCGCCTTATACACAGGAAACACCCCCATCCAGACACTGCCTGTGCCCAAGTGGAGCACAGGGTTATGCTTTCTCCAAGATACTGAATTAATTGGTCTTTCTTCACTTACCCACAGAAAATGGATTACTCATTAACAGCATTAACATAAAGCTTTTTAAATCTTTTCTATCTTTAATCTATTAATTGATCGATCCAGTGAGTGGTTCTCAGGGCTGTTCAAAAAATGTTCAGTCAGGGCTGCAATTTTTCTGCCCTGCCCCTATAATCAGCCCCTTTTCCCGACGTCCGGTTCAGCCCGGGCAACGAGGTGTACGGTGGATTTCCCAGATCGTTTTGACGTGATTGTGATTGGTGGCGGCCATGCCGGTACCGAGGCTGCCCTGGCGGCGGCTCGCATGGGCGTGAAAACCCTGCTGCTCAGCCATAACGTCGAGACCCTGGGGCAGATGAGTTGCAACCCGGCTATCGGGGGAATCGGCAAGAGCCATCTGGTCAAGGAAATCGATGCCCTGGGTGGCGCGATGGCCAAGGCGACTGATCGTGCGGGCATCCAGTTCCGGGTACTCAACGGTCGCAAGGGCCCTGCCGTTCGGGCTACCCGTGCCCAGGCTGACCGCGTGTTGTACAAAGCGGCGATTCGCTACGCTCTGGAAAATCAGCCCAACCTGTGGATATTCCAGCAAGCCTGTGATGACCTGATCGTTGAACAGGATCAGGTACGGGGCGTGGTTACCCAGATGGGCCTGCGCTTCTTCGCGGATAACGTGGTGTTGACGGCCGGTACTTTCCTCGGCGGGGTTATTCACATTGGCCTGGATAATCATTCCGGTGGTCGCGCCGGTGATCCACCTGCCATCGCCCTCGCCCATCGCCTTCGGGAACTGCCATTGCGGGTCGACCGGTTGAAGACCGGCACGCCGCCACGGATCGACGGGCGTACCGTGGATTTCTCCAAGATGACGGCACAACCGGGCGATACACCGATTCCGGTGATGTCGTTCACCGGCAGTGCCGATGAGCACCCCGAGCAAGTCAACTGCTGGATCACCCATACCAACGAGCGTACCCACGAGATCATCCGCAACAATCTCGATCGCTCGCCGATGTTCACCGGTGTCATCGAGGGAGTGGGCCCGCGCTACTGCCCGTCGATCGAAGACAAGATCCATCGCTTTGCCGACAAGGATTCGCACCAGGTTTTCATCGAACCTGAAGGCCTGACCACCCACGAGCTGTACCCCAATGGCATTTCCACGTCACTGCCGTTCGATGTGCAGTTGCAGGTGGTGCAGTCGATTCGTGGCATGGAGAGTGCGCACATCCTGCGCCCCGGCTACGCGATCGAATACGATTATTTCAATCCACAGGACCTGAAATACTCGCTGGAAACCAAGGTGATCGGCGGATTGTTCTTCGCTGGGCAGATCAACGGCACCACAGGTTACGAAGAGGCCGGTGCTCAAGGTCTGCTCGCTGGACTGAACGCAGCGCGTCGCGCGCAGGGACTGGACAGCTGGTGCCCGCGTCGCGATGAAGCTTACATCGGTGTATTGGTCGATGATCTGATCACCATGGGTACCCGTGAGCCTTACCGCATGTTCACCTCGCGCGCCGAATACCGACTGGTATTGCGCGAAGACAATGCCGATCTGCGTCTGACCGAAAAAGGGCGTGAACTGGGGTTGGTGGACGACGCCCGCTGGGCGGTATTCAGCGCCAAGCGTGAAGCCATCGAGGCGGAACATCAACGCCTCCGTTCTACCTGGGTGCAGCCGAGCAGTGATATCGGCAAGGTGTTTGCCGAGCATTTCAAAACGCCACTGACTCACGAGTACAGCCTGCTGGATCTGCTGCGCAGACCGGAAGTCGATTACCAGACGCTGACACAGATCACCGGCGTGGTGGATATCCCGATCGACGCTGCCGAACAGGTGGAAATTCACACCAAGTACGCGGGTTACATCGAGCGACAGCAGGACGAGATCAACAAGCTGCGTCAGCATGAACAAACCCTGCTGCCTGCTGATCTGGATTACACCACCTTGAGTGGTCTGTCGAAGGAGATCAGTCAGAAGCTGGCGAGCATTCGTCCCCAGACTCTCGGTCAGGCATCACGTATCCCCGGGGTAACCCCGGCTGCGGTCAGTCTGCTGCTGGTCCATCTGAAAAAGCGCAATGCGCTGAACGACGGTAAATTGGCTCGGGAGGCATGAGCAGTATGGTTGATCATTCCAGGCAACTGGTCAGCGGTGCAAAGCAACTGGGTCTGGCATTGACCGAACATCAGGTCGCTCAGTTGCTGAATTACCTGACATTGCTGAACAAGTGGAACAAGGCCTACAACCTGACTGCGGTACGCAACCCGGATGAGATGGTCAGCCGGCATCTGCTCGACAGCCTGAGTGTGTTGCCTTTCGTCAGCGGTTCACGGTGGCTGGATGTGGGCAGTGGCGGTGGCATGCCGGGGGTGATTCTGGCGATCATGCTGCCGGACAGCGATTTCACGCTGCTCGACAGCAACGGCAAGAAGACCCGCTTTCTCACCCAGGTAAAACTCGAGCTGGGACTTGATAACCTGCAGGTGGTCAATAGCCGGGTGGAAGCCTTTACCCCGCCCCAACCGTTTGACGGTATAGTGTCCAGGGCATTCAGTTCGCTGGCGGATTTCACCGGCCTGACCCGACATCTGAGCACGCCGGATACCACCTGGCTGGCGATGAAAGGCTTGTACCCGGATGCGGAATTGCAGGGGGTACCGGATGATTTCAGCGTGCAGCAAAGCGAAGAATTGTCGGTTCCCGGTTGTCAGGCCAGCCGCCATCTGTTGATACTGCGACGCACGGCATAAGCTTCAACCCGAGAGGAGATCGTAGTGGGCAAGGTACTGGCAATTGCCAACCAGAAAGGCGGCGTCGGAAAAACGACCACCACGGTGAATCTGGCCGCGTCTCTGGCAGCAACCAAACGCAAGGTGTTGTTGATCGATCTCGATCCCCAGGGCAATGCGACCATGGGCAGCGGGGTCGATAAAGCGCAGCTGGAAAACTCGGTCTATGAGTTACTCACCGATCGCTGCACCCTGGATGAGGCTTTGCACAAATCCGAGCACGGTGGTTACGATCTGTTGCCGGCCAACGCAGACCTGACCGCAGCTGAAGTCGAATTGCTGGATTTCAAGATGAAGGAAAGTCGCTTGCGCTATGCATTGGCCAATGTGCGCGACAAGTACGATTTCATTCTCATCGACTGCCCGCCTTCGCTGAATATGTTGACCATCAACTCATTGGTTGCAGCGGATGGGGTGATCATCCCCATGCAGTGTGAGTATTACGCGCTGGAAGGTTTGTCTGCGTTGGTCAATACCATTCAACGCGTCAGCTCGGTGCTCAATCCGGCGCTGCAGATCGAAGGACTGCTGCGGACCATGTATGACCCGCGCAACAGTCTGACCCGGGAAGTGTCCGAGCAGTTGAACAGTCATTTCGGTGAACAGTTGTACCAGACCGTCATTCCACGCAACGTACGTCTGGCCGAAGCGCCCAGTTACGGCATGCCGGTACTGGTCTACGATAAGCAGTCGCGTGGTGCCGTGGCTTATCTCGCACTGGCCGGAGAATTGGTCAGACGCACGCGCAAGGCAGCCAAACAGGCTGCCGCTGTAAACGATTAACCGGAAAAAGGACAGAACAGGCATGGCGGTCAAGAAGCGCGGCTTGGGACGGGGGCTGGATGCACTGTTGGGTCAGGCCACTCCCCATGATAAGACCGAGGGCAGTCAGGATCAGCAACTGCGAGACCTGCCGATTGACCTCATCCAGCGTGGCAAATATCAGCCGCGCCGTGATATGGACCCCCAGGCTCTGGAAGAACTGGCCCAATCGATCAAGGCGCAGGGTGTCATGCAGCCGATCGTGGTTCGCCCCATCGCCGGTGACCGCTATGAAATCATCGCCGGTGAACGGCGCTGGCGTGCCACCCAGCAGGCGGGTCTGGACAGTATTCCGGCAGTAATCCGTGATGTGCCCGATGAAGCCG
>JASJKW010000220.1:0-2747 GCA_037621305.1 Pseudomonas sp. | reverse complement strand
GAAGGCCAGCTGGTGGATTCGCATATGGGTGAACTCACCATGGCCAGTTTCAAGAGCAATATGTCGCGCCATTTTGCGCAATCCGCCCAACCCGCTTCAGATGAGGAGTAATCATGTTTCCACAGGTTATATTTCGCCAACGCCCAGGGGTTACTTTCGGCCTGGCAGCCGGTCTGATGCTGGCGGCAGGCTGTTCTCAGGCGGAAACTACCGATACGCCCCAGGTCGTGAAGGCGCTGGAAGCTCAGGGGCTGACCATCGTTCAGGAGTTTGATGTGAGCGGTGATCTGCGCGGGTTTGCCGGCGTGGCGGGTGAGCAGCCGATTGCGGTCTATGTCACCAGCGATGGCAAGGCGATTGTCGGCACACGCCTGGATGCCCAGGGGCAGCCGGTTGATGCCGGCACGCTCCTGGATCTGGTGGCCAAGCCGATGAGCGAGAAAACCTGGGCGCAGCTGGAAGCCGCCACCTGGGTATTGGACGGCGATGCCGATGCACCCCGCGTGGTCTATACCTTCAGCGATGCAAACTGTCCCTACTGTCACCGTTTCTGGGAAGCCGCGCGCCCCTGGGTGGATTCGGGCAAGGTGCAGCTGCGCCATCTGTTTGTCGGCGTCATCAAAGCGGACAGTCCCGCCAAGGCCGCCGCGATCCTCGAAGCGCCTGATCCATCAGCCGCATTGTTGGAAAACGAAAAGAACTTTGCGCAGGGGGGCATCACCCCGGCGAAAGGCGTGTCGAACCGTGTGCAGAAGATTCTCGACGAGAATCAGATGCTGATGCAGGTCAACGGCTTTCGCGGAACACCGGGCATCATCGTTCAGCAAAGCGACGGCCTGATCAGCAAGTTCAACGGCATGCCGCAGGCGGGGCAGTTGGTTGAGGTACTAGGCCCGCGAGAATACCCGGTAGAGTGGCAATCCCTATATGATCTGTGGGTCATTTCGATATTGGAGATGCTAGATGAACATGAATCGAGCCAGTGAGCCGCTACTCAGAGAAAATGACGGCGGCATAGTCACTCTACAGCTGAACCGTCCATTGCAGTTCAATGCCTTGTCGGAAGAGCTGCTTGATGCGCTGCAGCGTGAACTTGATGTCATCAGCAAGGACCCGCAGGTGCGCTGCGTTGTGCTATCAGCTGCCGGTAAGGCGTTCTGCGCCGGGCATGACTTGCGCGAAATGCGCGGGCAGCCCGAGCTTGATTATTACAAGGCGCTGTTTGCCCGTTGCAGCCGGGTCATGCAGGGAATTCAGCAACTGCCGGTGCCGGTTATCGCGCGTGTTCAGGGTGTGGCAACAGCAGCAGGTTGCCAGTTGGTAGCGAGCTGCGACCTGGCGATAGCAGCGGAGTCGGCACGTTTCGCTGTCTCGGGAATCAACGTGGGCTTGTTCTGTTCGACGCCGGCGGTGGCTCTGTCGCGCAACGTTTCTTCCAAGCGCGCCTTCGACATGTTGGTGACAGGACGCTTCGTCAACGCTGCCACTGCGGCGGATTGGGGACTGATCAACGACGCGGTCGCCGATGAGGACCTGGACGCCGCGGTGGCAAGGAAAGCTGCAGAGATTCTCGCCAAGAGCCCCACCGCCGTTCGCTACGGCAAGGCGATGTTCTACCGGCAGAAACAGATGGAACTGGCCGATGCCTACGCCTACGCCAGCGACGTCATGGCCCAGAATATGATGGAGGAGGACGCCTGTGAAGGTATTGATGCCTTCCTCGAAAAGCGTCAGCCTCGGTGGCGTTCCTGATAATCAACGGATGGTGAGGCAATCCGGGTTCAACCGGGAGCTCTGACAGTCGGTTTGAACGGGGCTGGTGCAATCAGTGTCGCGCCTTCAGGCGCACTGTCACGAAAGGTGCGCCGGTAGTGCGAGGGTGAGGTGCCCAGCTGCGTGGCAAATTGCTGTCTCAGTGACAAGGCCGTGCCAAAACCAACCTCCGCGGTGATGCGCTCGATCGACAGGTCGGTGGTCTCCAGCAACTGTTGTGCTCTGGCGACGCGCTCGGTGTTCAGCCACTGAGTGACAGTGGTGCCGGTCATGTCCCGAAAGCGCCGGGTAAAGGTGCGGCGGCTCATATTGGCCACATCAGCCAGGGTGTCTAGGGATAGCGGTTCCGACAGGTTTGAGCGTGCCCATTCCAGCAGGCCGGGCAGGCGGTTGTCGCCGGGTAGTTGTTGTACGGGGCGTTCAATATATTGCGCTTGCCCGCCCTGTCGATGTGGTGGTGTAACCAGCAATCTGGCCGTGTGATTCGCCACCTCGCTGCCGTGGCGTTGCCGCACCAGATGCAGGCAACAGTCAATCGCAGCGACCGTTCCCGCCGAGGTAATGATGTTGTCATCAGCCACATACAATACATCCGGGCGGAACACCGCCTGCGGAAAGCGCCGAGCAAACACCTCGCGCGCCGCCCAGTGGGTGGTTGTTTCCTTCCCATCGAGCAGACCCGCATCACCCAGTACAAAGGCGCCAAGGCACAAACCCACAATCAGCTTGCCCTGGGCATGGGCTTGCTGCAGCGCAGCGGTGAGCTCGACCGGCGCGGACAGCTCAGCATCACTCCACGCCGGAATGATGATGATGTCGGCTTTTTCCATGGCTTCGAGGCCATCGGGGACTTGGATCACCACACCCTGATCACTGGTTATGGGGCCGGGTGTCAGAGTGCAGTAGGTCAGGTGATAACGCGGGAAGCCGGATGAGCCATCATCCACGCCGAAAACCAGGCCCGGTACGGAAAG
>JASJKW010000219.1:0-3632 GCA_037621305.1 Pseudomonas sp. | reverse complement strand
TCGACGCCATCGAGCCTCATACCTATGGCATCGTACTCAACTCCCCCAACAACCCGACCGGCACCGTCTACCCCCGGGAAACCCTCGACGCCATTCTCCAGGAGGCGGCCTATCGCAACATTCAGGTGATCAGCGACGAAGTCTATGATCACCTGATTTACGACGGTATCGAGTACCCTTCCGTGCTGGAAACCTGCAGCGACCTCGATAACGTCATGGTCATCAGCAGCTTTTCCAAAACCTACAGCATGGCGGGCATGCGCATCGGCTGGATCTTCGCCAGCCAGGCGGCCATCAAGATGTTGCGGCGCTATCACATGTTCACCACCACGGTAGCCAACACCCCGTTCCAGTGGGCCGGGGTAGCCGCCCTGCATGGTGACAATGACTTTATCGACAATATGCGAATGGAATACACCCGGCGGCGGGATCGGCTGGTACAGCTGGTGGATGCCACGCCCCACCTCACTGGCTACAAGCCGGAGGGTGCCTTTTACATGTTTCCGTCCTTGCCCGAAGGCGTCAATGGCACCCATGTGGCACTGCGGCTGCTCAAAGAAACCGGCGTCTGTACCATTCCCGGCGAAACCTTCGGCAATCACAGCAACAACGCCCTGCGGATCAGCTATTCCACTTCTCTGGACAATCTTGAGAAGGCTTTCGAGCGCATCATTCCGTGGATGGAAAAGCAGGATTTCGACTGAGGCGGCCTGCCCCAGCAAGTCCATGTGAAGCGCGTTGGGGGCACCTGTTCGTTGTCCATTCAGGTATCCTTGAGGGGTATTTATCCCACCCTCCGGAAAGGACCCCATGAACTCCGAACTCGCCATCGTTCTCGCCCTGCTCCTTGGCAGCATGGTGCTTTTCATCCGCAACAAGCCGCGCATGGATGTGGTGGCGCTGATGGTGATTGTGGCCTTGCCGTTGACCGGTGTCCTCAGCATCCAGGAGGCGGTCGCCGGGTTCAGTGATCCCAGTGTGTTGCTGATTGCGGCACTGTTTGTGATCGGCGATGGCTTGGTGCGTACCGGGATTGCCTACACGTTGGGCGATTGGTTGGCGCATCAGGCGGGCAGCAGTGAAACCCGGCTGATTGTGCTGTTGATGCTGACGGTGGCGGCGCTGGGTTCGGTGATGAGCTCTACCGGGATAGTGGCGATATTCATTCCGGTGGTGATGAGTGTCAGTGTGCGCATGGGTATTCCAGCGTCGCGGCTGATGATGCCTCTGAGCTTTGCCGGCTTGATCAGCGGCATGCTGACGCTGGTCGCTACGCCGCCCAACCTGGTGGTCAGCAGTGAGCTGGTGCGTAACGGGTTCGAGAGCTTCTCGTTTTTCAGTTTCACGCCTATCGGCCTGGTGGTGCTGTTGTTTGGTATCGGTTACATGCTGTTTGTGCGCCGCTGGCTGGGCAGTTCGGGGGCCGGCAAGGATGAGCCGGAGCGTCAGACCATGCATGACCTGGCAGAACTCTACCGACTGCCGGAGCGCGAGCGACGGCTCAAACTGAATGCTGATTCGCCGTTGATCGGTCGCCCTTTGAACGAGCTGGAGTTGCGCAGCGAGTACGGCATCAACGTGATTGCCATCGAGCGCCAGCGCCGCTTTCGCAATCTATTGCAGGTGGCCACCGGCAATACTGTGCCCCAGCCGGATGACATTCTGTTGGTCGATCTGGCCAGTCCGGCAATCGCTCTGCTGGGTGCCTATCAGGAGATCGGCGTAACGCCGCTGGAGCTGGAAACGTCCTATTACAGCACCCATTCCCACCAGTTGGGGCTGGCTGAGGTGGCGCTGCCGCCGGAATCGCGTCTGCCCGGCAAGACCATCCAGGAACTGGCGTTCCGCAGTCGCCACCGGCTGAACGTTGTGGGACTGCGCCGCAACGGCGAGGCGCTGCCGGGATTGCTCGTGGATGAGAAGCTCAAGGCGGCGGATACCCTGCTGGTGGCGGGCAACTGGAAAGACATCAACCGCCTGCACATGCTGACGCGTGACTTTGTGCTGCTGAGTCTGCCAACCGAGGTCAAGGAGGTGGTGCCAGCCGCGCGCAAGGCACCCTATGCCCTCCTCAGCCTGGGCGTCATGGTGGCGTTGATGGTCTCGGGTGTAGTGTCGAACCTGATGGCGGCGCTGATCGGTTGTCTGCTGATGGGTGCCTTCAAGTGCATCACCATGGATTCCGCCTACAAGTCCATCCACTGGCCGAGTCTGATCCTGATCATCGGCATGTTGCCGTTTGCGCTGGCGCTGCAGAAAACCGGTGGTATCGATCTGGCCGTGGGCGGCTTGCTGGAAATGTTCGGCGACGCGGGGCCGCGCATGCTGCTGGCGACGCTGTTCATTGCCACGGCGGTGATCGGACTGTTTATTTCCAATACCGCTACGGCAGTATTGATGGCGCCGGTGGCGGTGGCTACGGCGCAGGCGCTGGGCATGTCGCCCTATCCCTTCGTGATGATAGTGGCGCTGGCCGCATCGGCCGCCTTCATGACGCCGGTGTCCTCCCCGGTCAACACCCTGGTGCTGGACCCCGGCGGTTACCGTTTCAGCGACTTTCTGAAGATCGGCGTTCCCTTCACCATTCTGGTCCTGTTGATCAGTGTGCTGTTGGTGCCGATGGTTTTCCCGTTGTAACCGCTCCGTTGCCGGTTTGCTGCAAACCGGCAACTGGAGTAACTTGCAGCAGCTCAACACATTGATTCATCGTTTCTGTCACCCGTTTCAGCGTTCCGGATACCAGCATGCCCATCGATAACAGTATTGTTCATCAGATTCACAAAAAGCCCGACGGCCAACCCGCCAGCCTGACCTTGCGTGATGCCGAGCTGGCCAGCTCCGAGGCGCTGGAACAGCTGCTGGCCGGTCTGATCGAAGCCTATAACAGCAAGCCCAACAAGGCCTGGGGCTACTTCCATGAAGAGAGCGGCGCCTATCCGTTCAGCGGCTGGCTGCAGCAGTTGCTGGACGAAGAACAGGACTTTGTCGGCTTTTCCAAGAAGTCCGCCGAGCATCTGAAAACCCTGATGGAAGGTTCCAACCTGGCACTGGGCGGGCATGTGCTGTTCATTCGCTACCGTCAGGGCATGACTGCGTTTCTGGTGATTGCCCTGCTGCATCACACCGAGGGCGTGACGGTGACCGATGACCTCAACGTGGCAGCGGCACGGCATCTGGACCTGTCCAGCCTGAACATGGCGGCGCGCATCAACCTGACCGAGTGGAAACAGAACGCCAGCTCCAAGCAGTACATTTCCTTTATCCGCGGGCGCAGCGGCAAGCGCGTGTCGGACTATTTCCGTGACTTCATCGGTTGCATCGAGGGCGCCAACCCCGAGCAGGAAACCTCTACTCTGCTGCAGGCGTTTCAGGATTACGTCGGCGAAGCGGATATGCCGACCGACGAGCTCAAAGGCAAGACCAAGGCCATGAGCGGTTACGTCAGCGGCCAGGCACGCCAGGGCGAGCAGGTTGCGCTGGAAGAGCTATCGGGTCTGATGGACGAAGAACAGCCTCGGGCCTTCTACGACTATATCCGCAACAAGGATTACGGGCTGGCCCCGGAAATCCCGCCGGACAAACGCACCCTGAACAACTTTCTGAAGTTCTATGGCAAGGCTGATGGCTTGTCG
>JASJKW010000218.1:0-4616 GCA_037621305.1 Pseudomonas sp. | reverse complement strand
GGAGTTGCCGACGGAGGTGGTCGGTACTATGTGGCCTTCCTCGGTGATGGCAACGGCTTCGATAACGGCAATATCGGGCATCTTCAACTGATGGTTGCGCATTTGCTCGACGGTGTCGGACAGGTGTTGGTCGATGAACATGACCTCGCCCTGGTTGATCGCCTTGCGCAGGGTTGCGTCCACCTGGAAGGGCATGCGGCGAGCCAGTACGCCGGCTTCGGTCAGGTGTTTGTCCAGATCATTGCCCAGGCTGGCTCCGGTCAGCAGGCTGATTTTCAGCGGCTGTTCACGGGCGCGTTCGACCAGTGCCTGGGGCACTGCCTTGGCTTCACCGGCACGGGTGAAACCGCTCATGCCGACGGTCATACCATCTTCAATCAATAATGCAGCGTCTGCCGCGCTCATGACTTTGTCATGCAGCGCAGCCATGCGAATACGACTTTTATACATGGATTTGATACCAGTGGGTGATTACGAACAGCCGGCAGTCTAGGGAACAGCAGGACATCATTGCGATCCGACCAAGGTCTAAGACGTTCGAGCCGGTGGCCAGGTACAGTGGGAGTCCGCCACCACCCAGCCGGTCTGTTCTGCAAAGGCTTCACTGAGCATGAGATGAGGATGATGCTGCTCGATCAGTTTGCCTTTCACCAAGGTAAATACCCGGCCGCTGACCGCACCGTCGATGAGTTCGGCCAGATACAGGTCCGGTTGATGATGGTCCAGTTGAGCCTGCAGCTGACCACTCTGTGGATCCAGCGATTCGTCGGCGTGCAAGGCACTGAGGTCGGTGCAGCGAGGGACGTTGAGGTGCATGTGATAGACCAGTTGTAATGAGTTGGTCGGCAGATGCACATAGGCGCGCGGGCGTTCGAGCAGGTTCAGTTCCCGGCACAGCACAGCTCGGGCGGCGCCTTGATGCGGGCTGAGGTGGTACCAGCGGTTGCGGTCGGGTGGCAATACATCGGCATAGGGGGTGGGTAGCCATATCTCCTGATAACGGCCGGCAAGCCAGCCCTGATCGGTTTCCAGCAGGAGCTCTTCGGCGAGTTCCGTCATCAGGGTCAGCAGGGGCAGGCGCAACTCGTGAGCGGGAACGTAACCGGACAGCAGCTTGAGCACGTCATCGCCCCGGTCCGGGCGTTGTTGTCTGACCAGCAAACGGAAGTCGCGCTGTCGCCAATGGAAGGTGATATCGGCGGAGACGCCGAGGTTGGCGGCGGTCAACTCGAAGGTATCAGGATCGTCCACCTGCACCGGCCGGCGCAGCTCAAGCATCTGCTCGAAACTCAGCGGGTTGCCGACCGGTGTATAGCGCAATACTTCAGGGCTGGCCTGAATGTGGATAGCCTGAGTCTTGAAAGCCACAGGGTCGTGGCGGGCAATGATGGTAACCATGATGCCCCCTTGCGTCCTGAGGTCGCGCTCAGGTGTTCAGAGCGGATTGTTCCAGGATGTTGGCTACAGTGATGACATTCTGCGTCAGATGCGTCGGGTTGATGGTGCCGATGATGGCGCTGCCGACCGCAGCATGGCTGAATACCAGCTCGAACCCGGCACGGACCGGGTCTTCGCCTTCAAGACAGATATGTCCGCTGGCGAGTGCTTTTTTTACCAGAATGCCCTTGTTGTGTGACAGCGCAAAGTCGAGCACCGGGCGTTCGGTCTGCTCGCGCAGGTTCCAGGTGACCATGGCGCAATCACCTTGCTCCAGTGCCTGCAGACCACCGGCGACGGTCTTGCCGGAAAAACCGAAAGCGCGAATCAGGCCTTCCTGTTTCAATTGTTGCAGCGCTGGGTACACCTCCTCGGTGAGCACCTGCAGGTCATCGCCGTTGGAATGTACCAGCACCAGATCCAGGTAGTCCGTGTGCAGGCGTTGCAGTGAGCGCTGCACCGAATGGCGCGTGTGCTGGGCGCTGAAATCAAACCAGGACTCGCCGTTCTCGAATTCCTCTCCGACCTTGCTGCATAGCACCCATTCCTGCCGTTGACCTGTGAGCAGCGGGCCCAGGCGTTGTTCGCTGATGCCATAGGCTGGGGCAGTATCCAGCAAATTGATCCCCAGGTCGCGGGACAGTGCCAGCAGTTCGCGCACCTGTTGATCATCCGGCAGCTCGAAGCCGCTGGGGTATTTGACCCCCTGATTGCGGCCGATCTTGACGGTGCCAAGGCCGAGCGGGGAAACCGTCAGGCCAGTGTCGCCGAGGGGACGATGATATTGATGTAGGGTTTTCATCAGAACAGCGTATCCCAGACGGGAGTGGCAACCGGTGGCCGTGGCAGGTCGCTGCTGGGTTGTGGCAGCTCAGGTTTGACTGCCTGCCGCTCCAGCTCGGCGATAGCCTGATCGCTCAGATCGGGAGCCAACGCCAGTTTGGTTGGCCAGCAGATCAGCGCATTGCCTACCGCGTGCAGGTAGGCATTGTCCGGGCGAACCAGTCCGCTTTGCGCTGGTTCAGCACGAGTGACTGGCAACGTGGCCCATTGGCAATTCTGCAAGTCGACCCAGGGCAGTAGCTCGCGCAGCTCTTTCTGCGCCTGTCTAATCAGCGTGTCGGCAGGCATGTTGGTACCCTGTTCGGCCAGCTCGCCACCGAGATACCAGCACCATTGCCCGTCACTGCATGGGTGGGTGGTTACGGTCACGCGCGGTTTGGGGCTGTTGCCCAGGCAGTGCGCATAGAGTGCTGGCAGGTGTGGCCCTTTGACCAGGACCATCTGCAGGGGCCGGCGCTGCATGGCCGGTTGCGTGATACCCGCGCTTTTCAGCAGGGCCTCGTTGCCTTCACCGGCGGTCAGCACGTAGCGACGGGCGATGATCTGCTGGTCGGCAACCCGCACCGAACTGATACCGGTATCCTTGCCTTCAATCCGTACCGGGCCGCTGATCAGGCTGTCCCCGCCGAGTTCTGCCAGATGGCGCACGACGTCGGGCACGTCCAGCACCAGTTCGGCCAGGCGGTAGACCTTGCCTTTGAAGACAGGGTTGTTGAATACCGGCGGCAACTCCTTGCCTTTGACACTGTCTACCCGGCCGCGCAGTGCCTTGCTGGCGAAGAACCCGGCCAGATTGCTGATCAGGCTGCCTGGAGACCATAGATAATGATGGGCGGAAAGCACCCTGGTGCCACGCAGATCAAGCTCGCCAGTGCCGTCCAGACAGGCTCGCCAACGATTGGGCATGCCGGCAATGGCCTCGGCCGCCGTGGTGAGCTTACCGTTCAGCGCATATTTTGTGCCGCCATGAATGATGCCCTGGGACTTGCTGCTTTGCCCACCGCCGAGCGCATGGGGCTCAACCAGCAGGGTGCTGAAACCTTGTTGCCGCAGACGGGCATTCAGCCAGAGACCGGCGATGCCGCCGCCCAGAATACAGATATCGGTGTGCAGGGGTGTGCTCATGAGCTCCGCGGATGTCAAGGAATAAGGGGCTGGTTTTGCCCGCGTAGTATAGCCATTAGCGGCGGGGCAGGTCACTTCTGCTACTCTATGCCGCGTTTGTGCCGCTCGAGCCGGTTCTGGAGAAGGGAATGCCGCGTTTTCTGTACAGTCTGATCTTTACCCTGTGTCTGCCACTGATTCTGGCGCGCCTGCTGTACCGTGCCTGGAGTGCGCCGGCCTATGCGCGGCGCTGGCGCGAGCGTTTTGCCTTGGGCGGCGATCTGCGTGCCGATGGTATCTGGGTGCATGCGGTGTCGGTCGGCGAGTCCATTGCCGCGGCTCCCATGGTCCGCGAACTACGCAAGCGCCATCCACAGTTGCCGATCACTATTACCTGCATGACGCCGACCGGCTCCGAGCAGATCCGCAAGTTGTTCGGTGACGAAGTCGGGCATGCCTATCTGCCCTATGACCTTCCCTGGCTGCAGCGACGCATCATTCGGCGGCTGCAGCCGCGCATCGCCATCATTATGGAAACAGAACTGTGGCCCAATCTGGTGGCCGAGTGCGGGCGGGCTGATGTGCCTGTGGTGCTGGCCAATGCGCGTCTGTCCGAGCGCTCGGCTCGCGGCTATCAGCGGGTGTCCGGGCTGGTGCGACCCATGTTTTCGGCACTGGATTGGGTGGCGGTGCAGACGGCAGCCGAAGCTGAGCGCTTCCTCGCACTGGGCGTGCGTCAGACAGCGATGACGGTAACCGGCAGCATCAAGTTCGATCTCAAACCGGGGGTTGAGCTGTTGGCTACGGCTGCGCAGTGGCGGGCTCAGTGGGGTGAACGGCCGGTCTGGATCGCCGCCAGCACCCACTCCGGTGAAGACGAGATAGTGCTGGCAGCGCACCGGCAGGTTCTGCAGCAGCATTCCGATGCGCTGCTGATCCTGGTGCCGCGCCACCCTGAGCGTTTCGATGCAGTCGCCAGGCAGATAGAAGGGGCAGGTCTGAGCATGGTGCGGCGTAGTGCCGGCAATATGCCGACACCGAGTGATCAGGTGTTATTGGGCGATACCATGGGCGAGCTGATGCAGTTCTATGCCTGCGCCGACGTGGCCTTTGTCGGTGGTTCACTGATCCCCGGTGGGGGGCATAATTATCTGGAGCCGGCGGCGCTTGGCCTGCCCGTGCTGTCCGGACCACATCGTTTCTACTTTGCCGAGATCAGCGGGTTGCTGGAG
>JASJKW010000217.1:0-3305 GCA_037621305.1 Pseudomonas sp. | reverse complement strand
TGCAGAAATTCCGTATGCGTGAGATCAGCGTGGCCGAGCTGGGGCTCAGCGAGCAGCAGTGATAGCGAGGGCCGGGTTCGCTCGGCCCTGGATATGTCGTAACCCACCATAAACAGGAGTGGTACATGGATAAGTCGATCAGCCGCTTTGCATTACCCGCAAGTCTCGACGCATTGCCCGATGACCTGCGCGAACGCATCCTGGCCGTCCAGGACAAGGCGGGCTTCATCCCCAATGTGTTCCTCATGCTGGCGCATCGTCCTGAGGAATTTCGGGCTTTCTTCGCCTACCACGATGCGCTGATGGATCGGGTCTCCGATACCCTGACCCAGGCCGAGAAGGAAATGATCGTGGTGGCAGTCAGTGCCGACCATGGCTGTCTGTACTGCGTGGTCGCCCATGGCGCGATCCTGCGGATTCTGGCCAAGGACGCACAGCTCGCCGATCAGCTGGCGGTCAATTACCAAACCGCATCCATCACGCTGCGTCAGCGCACCATGCTGGATTTTGCCCTGCATCTCGCTGCACGGCGCGGCGTACTCGACGACGTCTGGCAGGCGCGCCTCGAGGAGCAGGGCTTCAGCCTTGACGACATCTGGGATATCGGTGCCATTGCCGGCATCTTCGGACTATCCAACCGCCTGGTTTCCATGGCGCGCACCCCACCGAACGACGAATTTTACCTATTGGGCCGTGTGCCCAGAGCCGCCAAGTGAGGCGACACCCTTTTACCGCATGACGCGGTAATCCCGGTCCGGCAGGCGATTTCGGTCGGGCCTGGTAACAGCTGTACTCATTAACAATAACAAGAGAGATATCTATGCACCTGAAACCCCTCAACCAGCTTTTTCTGTGCGCCGGACTAGCCGCTGCTGTCGGCATTCCTGCCAGTGCCAGCGCTGCGTTCCTTGAAGACGGTACGGCCAGCCTCGAGCTGCGCAACTTCTACATGAACCGTGACTACCGCGACGACGACAAGGCCGATACGCTTCAGCACAAGGGCCAGGCCAAATCCAAGGCCGAAGAATGGGGGCAGGGCTTCATTCTCAATCTGCAGTCCGGCTTTACCGAGGGGTCAGTCGGCTTTGGCGTTGATGCACTGGGGCTGCTGGGCGTCAAGCTGGATTCCGGCGCCGGCACCAGCGGTACCGGCGCCTTGCCACGTAGCCCGACCAGCGCCGAGCCGGTGGACGATTACAGCTTCCTCGGACTGACCGCCAAGGCCAAGGTATCCAATACCGTGCTGACCCTGGGCACCCATGCGCCCACCTTGCCAGTGCTGTTCCGAAACGATACCCGCATGCTGCCGCAGACCTTCGAGGGCGCGCAGATTCTCTCCAAGGAAATTGATGGGCTGATGCTGGTCGGGGGCCAGTTCCGTGCCTCGCGCCTGCGCGACTCATCCAACTACGGTGACATGACCATGTTCGCCGACGGCGCAACGGGTGGCGTAGCCAGTGACCGCTTCAACTATGCCGGTGGCAGCTACGCTTTCACGCCGAAGACCACCGCCACCTATTATTACGCCGAGCTGGAAGACAACTACAGTCAGCACCACGCCAATCTGGTGCACCTGATGCGGTTGACCGAAGCGCTCAGCCTGAAGTCCGATCTGCGTTATTACGACAGTGATGGCGAGAGCCGCGCCCAGGTTGATAACCGTACTTACAGCGCCATGTTCAGCTTGCTCCACGCCGGGCACTCGCTGGGTCTGGGTTATCAGGATCAGAGTGGTGATACCGGTATGCCCTTTGTGGGCGGCGGTACCGATCCCTGGACCATGAACACCATGACCTACCACCACTTCCTGCGTGCTGAAGAGGATGGCTGGCAGATGCGCTATGACTACGACTTCGCGAATGCCGGTCTGCCGGGCTGGGGGCTGATGGCGCGCTATGTGCGTGGCGACAACTTCGAGATCGCCGGCGCGGATGCCAAGGAGTGGGAACGCGATATAGATCTGGCCTATACCGTGCAAAGTGGGCCGCTGAAAGACGTCAAGGTGCTGATGCGCAACGTCATGTACCGTGGCAGCCATACCACGGATATCGATGAAAATCGCCTGATCGTCAGCTACACGTTCAAGCTCTGAAAAGGCGTACGGGCGGGCCCGGAGCAGGCCCGTCCGTACCTTTCTGATTCCACGTGCGACCCATCAGTCAAGCATCTGGAAATGGCGCTTGCGTAAACGGAAACCGATTGATACCTTTTACGTAAAGGTAATGCTGTAGTAAGTGCCAAGACCAACAATAACAATCAAGGTTAGAGAGCATCCCATGGAACCAGAGTTTGTTCTGGAAACACGCGGCCTGACCAAAGAGTTCCGCGGTTTCACCGCAGTAGATAATGTGGATCTCAACGTCCGTCAGGGACATATTCACGCGCTTATCGGCCCCAATGGCGCCGGCAAGACCACCGTATTCAATCTGCTCACCAAATTTCTCACGCCCACCCGCGGCGAGATTCTTTATCGTGGCAAGAACATCACTTCGATGAAGGCCAACGGTATCGCCCGGCTCGGTCTGGTACGTTCATTTCAGATCTCCGCGGTATTCGGCCACATGACGGTGCTGGAGAACGTCCGTGTTGCCTTGCAGCAGAAACAGGGCAATTCATTTCAGTTCTGGAAGTCCGATCGCAGCCTGCATGAGCTGGATGAAAAGGTCATGCAACTGCTCGCTGAGGTGGACCTGCAGACCTTTGCCCACACCATGGCAATCGATCTGCCCTATGGCCGAAAACGGGCGCTGGAACTGGCCACCACCCTGGCCCTGGACCCCTTTGTATTGTTGCTGGATGAGCCAACCCAGGGCATGGGCGGCGAGGATGTCGATATGGTGGTTGATCTGGTACGTCGCGCGGCAGCCAAGCGTACGGTGCTGATGGTCGAACATAACCTCAGCGTGGTCAGCCGTCTGTGCGATCAGATTACCGTGCTGGCGCGGGGTTCGGTGCTTGCCGAAGGTGACTACGAGAGCGTTTCAGCCAACCCTCTGGTGCGCGAAGCCTATCTGGGCAGCGAAGCCAGCACCGAGGAGGCTCACGCATGACGCCCCCGATGGATCGTGACCAACTGCGCATCAGCGACCTGCATGCTTTCTATGGCGAGTCGCACATTCTCCATGGGGTTGATCTGGTAGTCGGCCGCGGTGAGCTGGTGACACTGCTGGGGCGCAATGGCGCCGGGCGCAGTACCACGCTGCGGGCGATCATGAACATGGTTGGCCGTCGTACCGGTTCCATCGTGGTCAACGGCAACGAGACCCTCGGCATGCCGGCACACCAGATTCCCCGTCTGGGGGTCG
>JASJKW010000216.1:0-4027 GCA_037621305.1 Pseudomonas sp. | reverse complement strand
CTGTTCCATACCCGAATTTGGCACAGGTGTAGGTGTGCCAAACATATACTTTGACTATCGCTGGCAACAGAATAGCAAACTTGGTTCGCTGCAGGGCAAGCCGTGTGAAGGGGCGCAACACATCGAAAACCGTGGCTTAGCGCACCTCACAAAACCTTAAGACACCGAATTGGAATGGAACCTGCTTTAACCAGAGCAGGTCACATGGCCTTTCAAAAAATACGGAGATTTAAATGAAAGCTCAAATGCAAAAAGGTTTTACGCTTATCGAACTGATGATCGTGGTTGCGATCATTGGTATTCTGGCTGCCATCGCACTGCCGGCTTATCAGGATTACACTGGCCGCGCCCAAGCGTCGGAACCTCTGACTGCTACAGCAGGTTTGCGAGCAGATATTGGCGTCTTCCTGTCTGAAGAAGGTGCACTCCCAGACACAGCTGACGGAGCTGCAGGCACCACGTTGGGTGATGCTATTGCAGAGCTGGGCGGCAAATATTTCGATGAAGGCGGCGTAGCACTTGGCGATGACGGCGTTTTGACGATCACTTTCTCCAGCGGCGTTCATGCATCCGGCACCACCGCCGGAGAGATGACGCTTACACCTGAGCTCAACACAGCCGGCAATCAAATTGCCAACTGGGAATGCGACGGCTTGGAAGATAAATATCTGCCGTCCGCATGCCGCCCTTAAGGGCAAGACCGCTCATACTTAGGATTATTTAAAATCCTAGAGCTTTAAGTAAGCCCTGCTTCCGCAGGGCTTACTTGCATTTTCTCTCTTCGTCTTTCACACCTCCACCTCATACTGCACCAACCCCGGCGCTACCCCAGCCACCTGCCCATCCACCACAAACGCCTTCAACCCCCGCGAGACTCCGGTGCCTTTGGCGCTGATCTGACTACCATTGCGCAGAGTAATAATGCTGGTTCCTGTTTGCAGGTCGACGCTGCTGACCGTGCCAACAGTTCGAGTGCCGCCAGGCAGCAGGCCGATGAAGCGTTTCCATGGGTTAACTGTGCTCATGCGCCCTCCCTGTGATGCCGTTCCAATTTCAAGGTTTGTTTGACGCGAGAAGCACCAATGCCTTCGGCGGTGATCTCGGTCGATAGGCATAGACCTCGCCATGTCTCCTCGATGTCACGCACTTCACAAAGCATGCCTGGCTCTACCAGCCCGGGTGCGGTTTGCTCGGGGAACAGCGGTAAGTCCTGTGTGATGATTTCCTGATTACCGCCCTTGCACAGCTCGACAATGCCGCGTGATCGGGCGGCCTGCTCGCCGGTCATCCAGTCGTGGTACACATCTGGGGCGACCTCCTCTCCTGCCGTGCCGGCGCGGCGGACATTGACGCTGACGCCGTGATTGGTGCCGCTGACGTAGCAGCTGCTCCACTCCGGTTGTGGTTGCCACTCGCTGCCCCAGGAGGCGACGATGTTGGCTGGGATGATACGGTCCATGATTGCGCTGGACCACTGCCATACCGGTTCCCGGTAGCGCGGCAGTACAGTGAGCGCCCGACCGTTACGCGAGGGGCTGACAATACCGCCCACCGTTTCGGCCAGCTCGGCAATCACTTCCATCGGCGTTTTCGATTCATAGCTGAATGCACCTGCTGGCAAGGTCCAGTCTGGTGGGCCGGCGTTCCAGGCATCCCAATGCAGTGTGAAATCTGTGTACTGCAGTTCCATCTCTGCGGCCTGCTGCGCGTTGATCGGCGCCGTGTTGCTCTGACTTCGCGCAGATGCATAAGGCTTGGCCAGCAGCTGGGTCTGGCTTACACCGGTGATGGTGTAGCGTTCATCGGCCAGCTTGCCGGTACCGGAGTAGCGCTCAATGACGAATACCCAGGTGTGGCCGTTGATGGTCAGCTCAACCTCTTTCGGGCCGCCGGCATCCGGGCGCACCAAGGTGAGCGAAGTGCGACCGAACAGGCTGGCGGATAAGGTCCAGGCGAAGCTGTCGATATCCAGCCCGACACGTATACCAGTGGCATCCAGCGGGGTGCGGCCCGGCAGCACGACAAGACTCACGCTGTTGGCAATCATGTAAGTCTCCAGAATGTCCGGCTCTGCCGGCGGCGGTACGATGATGGTGATCGGGCCGGTGTAGTCCGGGTATTCAATGTCCGTCGGTATTGGGTCGAGGGGCCGTGCTCGCCCCCACAGCAACTGCATAGGCAGGCCGACCTGTCTTGCAGGTCGCCAGCTGAAGGCGGTACCGCTGTCCACTGGCTGAATGACGCGAGACGGCGGCGCGTAGCGGAAATTGAAAAACACGGTCGGCGTGTTGCTTGGCGTGTATCGCTCGCCACCGAAGTTGAACACCAGAGGACCATTGCCCGGCACATAGAGGCTGCGTTCAACCTCAAGTGCGGCGTCGTATCGTGGGCCGAACTCATCTACCCGCTGATAGCGCGGCGCGGTGCTGACATCCTTAGCACCGGGCGTGGGGTTATATACCACCTGCACTTGCCAGTCTGCCGGCCGGATGCTGCGATCCCAGGCCCCGGCCAATCCCAGATCCTTGACCGGCACATGGGCGAACAGTGCTCCCACCGATGCGCTGTCCGAAGGCGTTGCCGGCTCCCACCGCCCTGTCCGGCTCTGATCCAATGCGGGAATGCCGGACCAGCCACCGCCAGTCTCCCGCTCGACCGGCAGCCCTTCATTCCAGGTACAGGAGAATGCCAAGTTGTGCTCCGGTATCCGCTCCCAAGCGCTGGCAACCGGGCGCGAGCTGGCCTGCCGCGCTGTTCGCCAGCCGGCATTGATTTCAGAAGTAATCATCAGAGCATCTCGACAGTAACCGGGCCTAAAGCGAGAGGGCGGTAATAGCGCACCGCAATAGCCCGGGCGGTACCGAGTGGGCGGGAGGGGTTCGCTCCCTCGATCGGCCACCATCGAGGTTCGGAAGCAGGCAGCACACCCGACTCGGTGACCTCGTACAGCCAGCCAGCGAACTGCTGGGGTCTGACTCGCTGCCCAACCACTACAGACATTCCGGGTACGAACCGCGTGCCGAAGTCATCCACACCCAAGGCATACAATGTGCCCGACGTGGTCACCTGTAAATCCAGCGCAACCAGAGCCTCCCGCTCACTGTCACCATACCCCGCGACCCGCCACTGTCCATCGTCCATGAGCTCAACGATCACCGCCTGGCGAACTGCCCGCACAGAATCCACCGCCGTCAACAGATCCACAGTCGCTGGCACGGTGGACACCTCGTTGTCCCCAGAACCCTCAGTGATATTGAACAGCAAGCTATTCGCGGTATCGCTTATTGTGGGCCAGCGTGTCATACCCAAGCGAGGCTCGGAGTATTCATATGCTTGAGCAATGACTGGCAGATAGATCGCTTCTCGTAAAAACCACTGCGTGTTCTGCTGATTCTGGCTTGTGAAAATTGCCAGATGCATGCCAGGCGCGAACTCAGAAGCCAAAGTCGCCATGTAGTCAGTCGACGGCAAGCCCTCCCTTCTAACCGCCACAGATAGTGGAACCCTCGGAGCCAAGGGGATGCCTGCCTTGAACACTTTTTTCGTAACTGACCGCGTGAAAAAAGCACGACGGCGTTGCGAGGCCTCGAAGAGCGAGGCGGTCAGCGCAATGTACCTGTTCATGTCCAGTATTTCTCGGCCAAACATACGAGCAGTGACCCCCAGTAAGTGGGCACGACGTAAAACAATTCGCCGTCAATCTCTGCAGGTGTAAGCGTTGCGGAATAAGTCGAGCCAAGCCCCAGGAGTGAAAGCAAATCTGAAATTCGGTAATGCGCGGCACGGCCTCCATAAAACATGCCAGGTATATACCCAATACTTCCTTGCCCCGGCACAAACGCATCTACGCGCTGGAGCGCCAAATCTGTCCCGAATGGGTCTGCTTGGAAATGTGCATAGGTTTGACCATTGTGCTTTGCTGGATTCCCTTCAATCGCGCCAATATTACCCTGCTCAACAATCCCAGTCAGAGGATCTCTTAGACGGGTATTCTCTCCAAACATATTCCCACCACGGCGGTAAATAT
>JASJKW010000215.1:0-9927 GCA_037621305.1 Pseudomonas sp. | reverse complement strand
CAAGAGGCTGTGGCTCAGCACGGCACCATGGCGGGAGGTATGATGTTCAACGGTGGTGGCTACACATTCAGCGCGACTCCAGGCACCACATACTCGATGACACGTGTCTATCTCGATGGAAGCCTGACTACCCGGGTAAGCAAAGGCAAAAGCGGAGCGGACGTACTGCTTACCTATAGCGTGTATGGCCGCAATGATGGGCCGCGCGTGCCGGACGTGATGCAGCGTGTCGAACGTGTAGCAAATGATGCTCTGCGCTGACAGCCAAGCATTAAACGATCCAGCCGTGTAGCTATTGATTTATGGAATCCATTGAGCGGCCCTGGGGGCGAGACATATGACGACCTTGGTGATCGTGGAGTCGCCAGGCAAGATCAAGAAAATCAGCTCGATCCTCGGGCGCGGCTACAGGGTGGTTGCCAGTGTCGGGCATGTCCGCGATCTGCCCGGGCGGGAGCTGGGCGTGGATCCGGCCAGTTTCAAGCCTACCTATGTGCCGACCGACCGAGGCAAGGGCGTGCTGGCCAAGCTGCGCAAGGAGGTGGCGGCCGCTGAGCAGGTGATTCTGGCCACTGACCCGGACCGTGAAGGCGAAGCCATTGCCTGGCACCTGGCCGATGCCCTGCGGTTGAAACAGCCCAAGCGCATCACCTTTACTGCCATCACCAAAGACAAGATCCGCGAGGCGCTGTCGCAGGTGCGGGCTATCGATCATGACCGGGTGCGGGCTCAGGAGGCGCGGCGGGTGCTGGATCGGCTGGTGGGTTACAAGGTCAGCCCGGCGTTGTCCAATAGCGCCGGTCACGCGCTATCGGCTGGCCGGGTGCAATCTCCTGCGGTGCGGCTGGTGGTGGATCGGGAGCGGGAGATTGCCAACTTCAAGGCGGTCACCCATTTCGGCGTGGAGCTGCTGCTGCCGATTGCCGGTCACTGGCCGGATAACCCCAAAGCGCTCTGGCGGGCTCAATGGGATACCCGCCCGCATCTGCTCAAGGGTGAAGACTATCTGCTCGACCGGACTCTGGCCGAGCGGGTGGCGCAGGTGCGGGATGTGCAGGTGGCACGGTTCGAGAATGCCTACGCCAACCGCGCACCCGCCGCGCCCTTCACCACCTCCACGCTGCAGCAGGAGGCCGGCAAACGGTTGAAGATGAAGCCCAAGCGGGTGATGGATCTGGCGCAGAAGCTGTATGAGCAGGGCGCCATTACCTACCACCGTACCGACAACCCCAATCTGGACGCTGCGGGCATCGAGGCGATTCGAGCGTATGCCTTGTCGGCGGGCTTGCAGCTGGCCGAGAAACAACGCAGTTGGAAAGCCAAGGAGGGCGCGCAGGAGGGGCATGAAGCAATCCGGCCTGCGGATGTCGCGGCTTTGCAGGCGGGTGAGGATGCGAGCCAGCAGGCACTCTATGAGCTGATCTGGCGGCGGGCGGTTGCCTCGCAGCTGGCCGATGCGCGCTATGCGGTGCGCAAGGTTTTGTTGACCGGGGATGCTGAGGGCTTGCCGGTGCGCTTTATCGGTCGTGGCCGCAAGCTGGTCGATCCCGGCTGGATGCGGGTCTATGGGCAGGATGATCCGGAGGACGGCGCGCAGGTCGAACCGGTCAATCCGATACCGCGGCTGGACGTGGGGCAGAATATTCAGGCGGTGGATGCGCGGGTCCTGGATAAGGTGACCAAACCACCGGTGCGTTTCAAGCAATCCACTCTGGTAGCGGAGCTGGAGCGACAGGGCATTGGGCGGCCAAGTACCTATGCGGCCATTCTAGAGAACATCACCGGTCGGGTTTATCTGCTGGAGGACAGCAAGGGCTTTCTGTCGCCTTCACCGACCGGCGAGCTCATCCGGGATGCGCTGGTTGGCACCTTTGCCTTTGCTAATCTGGATTTCACCCGCGAGCTGGAGGACCAGCTGGATCTGATCGCCGAGGGACGTATGACCTATGACCAGGTTATCAGTCAGACCTGGGCACTGCTGGACAAGGAGCTGGGAGGTCTGCGGCAGAATCAGATTAATTTGCCTGCAGCCGAGCATGCCTGTCCGCAATGCGGCTCAGGGCTACGGCGTCGCAAGGGTAGCAAAGGCTTCTTCTGGGGCTGTTCGGGCTATCCGGAGTGCAAAACCGCACTGCCGGATGCCAAGGGCAAACCGGGCAAAGCCAGAGCACGCACCCCGCAGCCGGAACCGAGCGCGCATGCCTGTCCGAAATGCACCAAGCCCTTGCTGCATCGAATTGGGACGGGCAGGAAAGGGGCTTATGACTTCTGGGCCTGCAGTGGGTTTCCGAAGTGCAAGGCGTCGTTTGAAAATGCTAACGGTATCCCCAACACCGGTTAATCAACTGATGGGTTGTTACGCATGCATAAAGCGTTTTTGCGTCTGGGGGCAGCAAACATAGAGGACAGATGTGATGACTATGCGATTAACACAGCAAGAGCGGTCGGCACTGGAGTGGCTGCAACGGTTCACTGAAAACCTTCTAGCCGGCAAATCGACCCAGTGGACACGCCCGACATTGGCGCACTTGGACAAGATGGGGATCAAACTGAATTTCGTAACACTCCGCGAGGTAAAAACCCTTATCAGAGGAAAGGAAAAGGAATTCCCTCTGCTGATCACCAACGCGCCCTGCGCTAGATGGCTGAAAGGAGTGGAAAGTAAGCACTACTTGTCTTTCCAAATTAAAGAAAAACGACAGAACATACAGGGTTGAGATTGTGCAGAGCTTCAACCCATGGCCGTACGCCCATAAATATAAGGGTAAGCGGATTAAATGGTTGATGTTTCACCTACTGCTGGATGCGTGTTTCCTTCGCTAATTCCAGAAAGAACCCCACACGCCTCAATTTCCCGGTCATCGTTGCAACTCGCTCTCAGTGAAACAAGTTGTTTCTCAAGCGCCTGCAGAGCGGTTATCTGCGACCGCACATGAGAGATGTGATCATCGAGCAAGGCGTTGACGGCGGTGCAAGGCTGATGAGGGTCGTCCTGATAGCTCTGTAGTTTGTGAATCTCAGCCAGTGACAGGCCCAGGATTCTGCAGCGACGGATGAAGGCCAGCCCCTCACCATGCTTCTCGGTATAGACACGGTAACCGTTGTCCTGCCGACTAGGCGGCGGCAACAAGCCCTGCTGTTCATAGAAGCGGATCGTCTGTGTTTCGACCCCTACCAACTGCGCCAACTGACCAATACGCATCAGCCTCCTCCCCCAACGGATTCTTTACTCTATTGACCTTATAGTAGCTTTATAGATTTAAATGGTGCCACAACATTGTTCAAGTGGAGTCGTATCATGAGCAAATCCTGTGGAGGCGCCCGTGGCGGTGATGCTACGTCCGCAGCGGATACCGATATACAGACCTCCTCCGAAGTGCCGGGGAGATGGGTCAGCGTTTATGCCGTGCCGAAGATGGACTGTCCGTCAGAAGAGCGAATGATTCGCCTAGCCCTGAGCGGCTTTGAGGAGATTCGAGCGCTGTCCTTCGACTTGTCGAACCGCCGGCTGAAGGTCGTGCATGACGGCGAGGTCGAGCCCGTCACATCGAAACTGAAGACCTTGGGGCTAGGAGCCGCGCTTCAGGAAAGCGTTGCTGCAAATCCGGAGACCATCAAGGCCGCCGAGTTCTCGGCAGCTTCTGCTGAGCAAGAATCCGGGACCCTGCGCTGGTTGCTCGGCATCAATGCACTTCTGTTCGTGGTGGAAATTACTGCCGGTCTGATGGCTCAGTCAACTGGCCTCATTGCAGAGTCCCTGGACAATTTTGCTGATGCGGCAGTGTACGGACTCGCTCTTTATGCGGTTGGGCATAGCGTGAAAAGGCAGGTCCGTGTTGCGCACGTTGCTGGTGTGGTCCAACTGGTTTTGGCTGTTGGCGTACTCGTAGAGGTCGTGAGGCGCTTTGTATTCGGTAGTGAGCCTGAATCGCTGGTGATGATAGCCATCGCATTCGTCGCATTGATTGCCAATACCGCCTGTCTACTGATGGTATCCAAACATCGAGGGGGCGGAGCTCATATGAAGGCTAGCTGGATATTTTCGGCCAACGACGTGGTGATCAACCTGGGGGTCATCACCGCCGGCGCCCTGATCGCGTGGACCGGGTCCAATTATCCGGATCTGATTATCGGCACCATCGCGGGGGTCATTGTACTTAACGGTGCCAGACGCATTCTGGCGTTGAAGGGTTAAATAATGCTCATTATTGGCAAAAAGCTCTCGCCGTATGCCCTACCAGGCAGCGGTCAAGGCTGTGCTGCCCCAAACCCGTATCGTGGTCGATAAGTTGCGCATGGCCAACGATGCGATAGAAAGGGTGCGCAAGGGCCTCAGAAAGGAGCTGAAACCGTCCCAGAGCCGAACTCTCAAGGGAGACCGGGAAATCCTGTTGAAACGCGCTCACGAAGTCTCAGACCGGGAGCGCCTCAACATGGAGACCTGGACAGGCGCGTTTCCGCAACTGCTGGCCACCTACGAGCACAAGGAGTGCTTCTACGGCATCTGGGATAACACCACACGGCTCCAGGCAGAAGCCGCCCTGGACGAGTGGATAGCCACCATCCGGAAGGGCCAAAAGAAAGTCTGGAGCGATCTGGTCAGGGCAGTGGGAAAACTGGCGCGAAGAGATCATGACCTACTTCGAGACGGACATACCCGTCACCAACGCTTACACGGAGTCCATCAGCCGACTGGCCAAGGATAAGAACCGTGAAGGGCGCGGTTACTCCTTCGAGGTGATGCGGGCACGAATGCTCTACACCACGAAGCACAAGAAGAAGGCACCGACTACGAAAGACTCTCCTTTCTACAAGAAAACCATCGGTTACGGACTGCCGGACTTTGCAGAGAAACTCAACTACGGGGTCGATCTATCAACCATTTGAGGGTGGTATCAGATTGATGGGGTGAAGGTGCCCCATCAACCATTAAATCCGTATACCCAAATAAAAAACGCCAGCGATTTCAAAGCTGGCGTTGTTTTCTTTGTGAAAGCAGTTTGAGCGTAATGGGAGGCTATGGGCCAGGTAGCATGAGTATGAAAGCTGCTATACGCCATGCATGTCCGGCAAGCCATGCGTCGTGTCGTACCCGAGTCTGACTGCAGCGTGTCCCGGTAGTATGTATGCACGATTCCCGCACAAAGGGAGCCCAGGGTTCAAGCAGTGGGCACTGCCGGGGTGAGGCGATCTTAAAATTGGCCAGCCATGATGCCTCGATGAAGCGCCATGGCTGGCCAATCCCAAGCAAAAAATGAGGCCCTCGACCAAGAGGGCGACGTACAGGGAGACTGGGCTCTGGTAGCAACACCGTGGACGTTTTGGACGTTGAGCCGTGCCTTTTCACCAGTCGCAGGCACTTATAGGGCAATGAGCCACACGGACTCAAAGGGCGCTACTGAAACCGTCAGTAGCCAGCGGGGTTAGCCTTCATTATCAGACAGCATCCGCGGTCGGTCAACGTTGAATCATTGAGTGTGGCGCGACCAACAATCGAGGAAGGCCAGCCGGGTTCGCAGAAAAACAGCTGGACCCAATTAACATTCTCCGTCGCTGTCCTGTACGACTTCCAGCATTGTGCCTCCGCAACGACTCACCAGGAGAGCACCCATCATGTCTTATCGCTTGCCGCAGGTTCTTTTGCTTGCTGTTGTGAGCGCCACAGGTGCCCTGAGCGGTTGCGTGCAGCAGCCGGTTGAGCACAACCTGGCAGAGCAATATCCGGATTCGCAGCAACTTGAACTGCTCAATTACCAGCCTGTTACCGCCGAGCTTCATGACGAATTCAAGCCCACGTCGATAGAAGTCCTGCGCACAGGGCGATACACGCTTGTGTCCACGTCGGCCCACGCAGGCCAAAGCAATCTGATGCAGCAAATGGTCCAGGTCAGGATACCGACAAGGCTCAATCCCACCGTCGGTGATGGGCTTGCGCATACCTTGGATAGGTCCGGTTACCAGTTATGTTCTGAGACGGGAAAACCGGTCATAGAAACCCTGTTCAGCCGCCCATTGCCGGCGGCGCACTACGAGTTAGGCCCCATGCCGCTGCAGGCTGCACTTCAGCTGCTCAGTGGACCGAGTTATCAATTGCTGGTTGAGCCGGTGAATCGGGAGGTGTGCTTCAGCCTGCGGGTTGCCCGGCTGGAGCAAGCTGGAGGCCAACCATGATCCGTAGAGCGATGCTGGCGTGCCTGGTACTGACGCTGGGCGCTTGTTCAGATTCGGAAACAGACATGCTGGTGTCCCGGCTGGCTGAGCACCAGGAACGCCTGGATGAAATGGAAACTCGACTGCTGGATGCCAGAGACGGCGTTGATCAACGTCTGGTTGTGGCAAATAACAGTCTGCGAAAGCTGGCAATGGAATATCGAGGCCAGCATAACGACGTCGTTGACCAGGTGACGGCTCTGCAGGAGCTGGTGGCCGAGCTGGGTGCGTTGCAAGGGATGCAGGATGCAGTGCTCAGTGGCTTGAAAGAGGACGTAGCGCGCATGACGGTTCAGATCAACAAGATACAGGCCGCTCAATCCAGGCCGGTACGACGCAGCGTCCAGCCAGCCAGTTCAGTGCCAACAATCAAACCGGTCGCACCCTCATTCGATGTGACAGGCATAGAGCTTCGTGGCGGGCGTCATTTTGTGGCTGTGGCGTCGCAGGATGCACAGGCACTGAATCAGGTCCGGCTGTTGGAGGTGGGTGAGTCCTTTGCCGGGTGGCGGGTTTCCCGCGTGGGAGACCGGTCTGCGGAATTTATTTCTGGCAGCGGTGTGGTTGAGCTGGCAGTCCAATAGGAGGGTTCATGATCAACCTGTTGAAGGCCCAATATTGTGCAGCCCTGCTGACCGCCTGCATGGCGTTACAGACCAATGCGCAAGAGGCACATACCAGCCAGCAAGCGCTGATGATTGATCAGTCCGAGCAGGTCGAAAGTCGAACGGAACGCAGCGAGGTCAGGGCCAGCGAGTGGGGCCTTTCGGCATTGGAATGGCATCGATACGAAGCATTGATGGCGGGGCGGCGGGGTATTCTGTCGCCTGGCCTGGATCCGCTTACTGCATTGGGTGTTGAAGCCCGGACAGAGCAAGAGCGGCGGCGCTATGCAGAGCTGCAGGCCCGGTTCGAGTATGAGCGTATCGAGCGCGAACTTGCCTACCAGCAGTCTTATGATGAGGCCATAGCGCGTATTGCAGGCGACAAGCCTCGGATTGCTACCTTCTCGATGCAGCCGCCCGTGTCAGGAAGGGCCGACCCGGGGCTTTTGGGCCTGCTCACAGCGCCGGCACGTCATGATGTGGTGGTCGCACTGTCTGGTTGTGATGCCTGCGGCAATACGGTTATGGAGCTGGTGGCTGAAGGCCGTGCACTGAATGTCTGGGTCACAGACAGTGACGGCGATGACGGCAAGATCAGGCGCTGGGCTTCTGACTTGGGAATACCGACTGAGCGGGTTACCAGCGGTGCCATCACGCTTAACCATGGTGCAGGCTTAGGTGCTGGCAAGACTCTGCCTCTTGTTCGCTTGCGGCGGTGACCCGCATGCGCATGCCTAATACAGAAGTCATGGCAATAGCCTTGTTGATAGGTTCTGTGGTGACGGATCTGGCAGCCCAGCCCGTAGCTCCTGGCCTGTTTGAATCGGTCGGAGAGCGGCATGGCGTGCCGGCAGTGATTCTCCATGCAATGGCTCGCACTGAGTCGGGCCGAGCGTACCAGGGTCAGCACAAGCCTTGGCCCTGGACGCTGAACGTTGCCGGGCAGGGTCAGTATTACGACACCCGCGACCAGGCGTGCATTGCACTGAATGAGGCGCTGGTGCAGACCTCGCTGGTAGATGTGGGAATGGCCCAGCTGAATGTCCGCTGGAACCCGGAGCTGTTCGGCCTCACAGGACGCTTTGCTGACCCTTGCGCTGCACTGGATCCGGCCCAGAATATGGACGCTGCAGCAGCTATCTTGCGCGCACACTTTGATACTACCGGCGACTGGCTGACCGCCGCTGGTCGCTATCACCGACCCGCTGGCGGGGATGCTGCCAGACGCTATACAGCGCTGGTTGCCGCGCGCATGGACTATCCCGTCATTGCTTCAGTTCACCGCCCTGCTGGTCGTTCGCGCTCCCCTCACCCCCAGCCACTCAAGCCAGCGCCCGTCTCCTGGATTGAGCCGGTGCATATGGTCTGGATTACTCCCGGAGGTTGATATGTTTTTCATGAGCCGAACAGTTTGGCCGCTTGCCGCAGGCAGTCTGGTGGCGGCAATGGGCTGGTCGCAGATAACGCTAGCGGCTCCGGGCAATCAGATGTCGCTGAAAGTGGTGGCGGATATCGGTGGGGAGTCTGCCCGTCCTTATTACGTGGCTATTGGCGGCGCAGGGGTGCCGGAGCATGAAGGAATTCAGGTGGCCCGTACAGCGCCCTACAGCATCGAAGACATGTTGCCGGTGGTGACAAATACCCTTAGCCCTGGCCCGGTAGAGCGACGAGACCTGAGCCTGCCTGCCGGCTTCCAGCCATTGTTCATTGTCGGCGATGATCCGCTGAGTCTCAACTGGCTTTCCGCAAGGAGCCAGCACCTGATGGAGATAGGAGCCACCGGCCTGGCGGTGAATGTGCAGTCGGCCGAAACATTGCAGCCGCTGCTGGATGCCGTACCCGGGTTGCGTATTGACCCTGTTGCAGGCGACGACCTGGCCGTCTTGCTGGGGCTGTCACATTACCCGGCGTTGATTACCCATGCGGGGGTGGAGCAGTGAATGAGCAAGTTGGCCTGAAGATGCCGGCGAATGCGTTTTCCAGTATGGAACTACCAAGTCTGGGCAAACCAGTGGTGGTTGGTGAGCACAGCCATTTGTTCTGGTTATGCCGTGTGATGTGGATTGCCTTGCATGCTACCAAGGCAGAACAACAGGTACTGCCTTGCGCACTCGTAGAGCGTGTGCGTACACACGAACAACTGGATCAACTCTGCCTGGAATACGCCCAGTCCAGCTTGTCCACAGAAGGTGCCTGGGCTGAAATAGTACGGTCAGCAGAGACATTGGCAGCACCATCATTACCGCTGAGGTTCAAACATAGAGACCGGCGAATCGCGGCTCTGAAGCTATACGTCGGCAAGCACGCATCGACAGTCAAAACCGACCCTGTATTTACCGGCCTTACTGCCTTGTGCGACTTCGAGCCCGATCATTTCGACTCGCTGGTGGCCATGCTCGCGCAGCATGGCCTGGCGGTTGCTGAAGCAGCTTTGGCTGCTTCGACCGGCGAGCGGTATGGCATTAAGGGAGCGGAGAGGGCATGAGCCAGAGACACCCAATGGAATCCATGCTGCGCCCGGCAGTCGAGTTGCAAACGGCATGGGTTTGTATTGGCTGTGCGGCACTCTGTTTGTGGGCACCCTGGTCGGTAGCATTGACGCCATCAATTGGCTTGGGCATGGCCGCTGGTTTTCTGGTATTTGCCGCGCATCGCGGTAGGCAGGCATGGGTCGTATTGCGGTATCGCCGAAATATGCGTCGCCTGCCACGCTTTGCCATGCGTAGCCAGCAAATCCCGGTCAGCAACCGGTACCTTTGGCTTGGCAAGGGCTTTCGCTGGGAGGCGAGGCACACTCAGCGCCTACATGAGGCGCAGCAGCCAGAGACACAAGTTTATGTGCAGTCCAGGCGGTGGTATCGATTAGCCCGGCGCATGGAAATAAGGCTGGACCGGTATAGGGCAGCGCGGTTACTGGTGCGCCTGCTGGGAGTGGACTCGCCACTCAATCCCGTCAGACCGTTACCCCCGGTAGGGGGGAATCCGGCCATCCATGCCGTTGAGTGGAAAGAGCAGGATGCCTGGATGCCACTGGGTGAGCGCGTTGGGCATACTCTGGTTGAGGGGACAACCCGGGTTGGCAAGACGCGCATGGCCGAGGTAATGATTACCC
>JASJKW010000214.1:0-4300 GCA_037621305.1 Pseudomonas sp. | reverse complement strand
GGTGATCTCCTATGGGGTGTCCAGCTACGGATATGACGTACGCTGCGCTGACGAATTCAAGGTGTTCACCAACATCCATTCAGCTACCGTCGACCCGAAGAATTTCGATGAGAAGAGCTTCGTCGACGTGAAAAGCGACGTCTGCATCATTCCGCCGAACTCCTTCGCCCTGGCGCGTACCGTGGAATACTTCCGCATTCCGCGCAACGTACTGACCATCTGCCTGGGCAAGAGCACCTATGCTCGCTGCGGCATCATCGTCAACGTCACCCCGCTGGAGCCGGAATGGGAAGGCCACGTCACCTTGGAATTCTCCAACACCACCACGCTGCCGGCCAAGATCTCCGCCAACGAAGGCGTGGCGCAGATGTTGTTCTTCGAATCTGATGAAGAATGTGAAGTGTCCTACAAGGATCGGGGCGGCAAATACCAGGGTCAGCGCGGCGTCACCCTGCCGCGTACCTGATATTGGCGAATGCTTGACGCAGATCATAGGCGCAGTGACGGCTTAGCGACTATCCTCAAGGTATAGAAAGAATCAACAACACGAGGGAGTAGCTATGCAAAACGTTCTGGTTCCATTCGACGGCTCTGACTCCGCCAAGCGTGCGGTCCAGTATCTGGTTGAGGCTGCAAAGGTCTACCCAAATATTCTCGTGCATGTGCTGAATGTGCAGCGTGAAGCCAACCTCTACGGTAACTATGTGCCGGCGACCATGCTTGAAGATCTGCGCGAGGGCGCGATCAAGCATGCCGGGACAGTCAACGCCGAGGCTGTACAGATGTTGCAGGCCGCTTCCGTTCGTCATGAGACTCACCAGGAAGTGGGTGAGGTCGTCTCGGAAGTTGTTGCAGCCGTGAAGAAATATGACTGCGACACGGTTGTCATGGGTACCCGCGGTATGGGCAGTCTGGGCAATCTGGTCATGGGCTCGGTTGCCACTCGGGTAGTGCATGACGTCAATGTACCTGTGCTGCTGGTGAAATAACTGCAACATTCTGCGTTTCGTCCGGTCAATTGTTCTGTACCCACAAAAGAGGTTCAGATCATGAGTGGCACTACAGACAAGATGAAAGGCAAAGTGAATGAAGTCGTCGGCAAGGGCAAGCAGGCCAGCAGCAAGCCGAGCACGCGTGCCGAAGGCCGGATGCAGGAGCGCAAAGGCGAAGCCCAGCAGGCAAAAGGGCGGGCCAAGAACGCTCTCAAGGATCAGATCGACAAAGCCTGATCCGTGACACAGAGAAAGGCCGGCATTTAGCCGGCCTTTTTTTGTGCCGATGATACAATCTGCGGCTTCTTCCGGATGTAACCCAAGGGTAGCGGGAATGCACGCAGAGAAAGAACGTATTGTCATCGTCGAAGATGACACCAAGCTGGCCGCGCTGATCGGCGAATTTCTACAATCCCAGGGGCTGCAGATCGACGTGATCGAAGATGGCGCCAAAGCCGTCGACAGCATCCTGGCTCGTCCGCCGGCCCTGGTCGTACTCGACCTGATGCTGCCTGGCGAAGATGGCCTGTCCATTTGTCGCCGCCTGCGCGCCGCAGGCTTTGCCCGGCCCATCTTGATGCTGACCGCGCGCAGTGATGATCAGGACCATATCAAGGGGCTTGATCTGGGCGCCGATGACTTCGTCAATAAACCGGTTCGTCCCCAGGTATTGCTGGCACGTATTCGGGCCTTGCTGCGGCGTACCGAAGCAGATGCACCGGAGCTGCCACCCACACGCCTCGTTTTTGGCGCACTCATCATTGATAACACCCGACGCGAAGCCTGGCTGGCCAGCGAGTTGATTGATCTGACCGGCGCAGAATTCGACCTGTTGTGGTTGCTGGCCAGCAACGCAGGGCGGATTCTCAGTCGTGAAGAAACCTTCGTCGCGCTCAGAGGCATCGAGTACGACGGTCAGGACAGATCCATCGATGTCCGCATCTCCCGCATTCGCCCGAAAATCGGTGATGACCCCGACATGCCGCGCCTGATCAAGACAGTGCGCAGCAAAGGCTATCTGTTCGTCGCGCCCGAGACGGACCTGCCGTGAACTCGATTTTCCTGCGTATCTATGGCGGTATGCTGTTGGTTCTGGTCACGGTATCGCTGGTAACACTGCTCAGCGTGCATCTGATCAACGACGTTCGCGCCGCGGATTACCGCGAGCGTATCGCCAGCGGGACCTTCCGATTGATGGCTGACAATCTGAAACCCATGGACGCCTCCGAGCGACGTCAGGCAATGAATGTCTGGCAGCGACTGATGGGTGTGCCCCTGGAAATTCAGCCGATGGAATCGCTGCATCTGGATTCGTCCAGCTGGGCGAAACTGATCAGAGGGCGGGTATTGGTGCTGCCGGTGGACGAGAATGTACGCGCGCTGGCACTGGTGGACATGCAGGACGAAGCGGTGCTGACGGCGGACATCCAGCGGATTTCCGAGCAGCTCGGCCGCGCCACCCTGTTTCTCATTGCCGACGAGCTGGTCCGAGGGCCCGAGTCGGATATGCCGGCCCGCCTGCATGAATTGCGTCGCGAGAAGGGCTTTGGTTATCCGCTGCAGCTGACCCGCCAGCACGAATCAGATCTGGACGCCGATCAGATCCGTCGTCTGGAGGAAAGTGACACCGTCATGGCCCTCGGCCCCGATGGCTATTCAGTACTGCTGTATCTGAAGATCCCCGGCACGCAGTGGATTCTGCATCTCGGTCCCTTGTACCAGATGAGCGCCTATCCGCCGGAACTGCTCGCCATCATGGGGCTGATTGCACTGACGCTGATTGGCCTGCTGATCTATCTGCTGGTGCGTCAACTGGAGCAGCGCGTCCTGACCTTGGAAGCCGCCGCCGTACATATCAGCAGCGGCAACCTGGATGTGCGGGTGAACATGGACAGTCAGGACTCAGTGGGGCGGCTGGCGCGTGCGTTCAATGAAATGGCCGGGCATGTGCAGCGCCTGATGCGCATTCAGCGCGAAACCATTGGCTCGGTATCCCATGAGTTGCGCACACCGGTGGCGCGCTTGCGGTTCGGTCTGGAAATGCTCGAAACCGCGACCAGTGATGAAGACCGCAAACGCTTTGTCGATGGCATGGACGGCGACCTCAGCGAGCTGGACCGGCTGGTCGACGAGATCCTGACCTACGCGCGATTGGAGCAGGGCGCACCGGCCATCACCATGAAAGGCACGAATATTCCGGGGATGGTCGAGCACGTCATGGCCGAACTGGCGCCGCTGGACAGCAAGATCCGGCTCGAACATGTAGACAATTCATGGGGGTTGGGCCGGCATGTGGACGCCGAGCCGCGCTACATTCAGCGGGCGATCACCAATCTGATCAGTAACGCCATGCGCCATGCGGTCGGTCAGGTCAGGGTCACCACGCGGATACAGCACGGCATGTGCCGGATATCCATCGAGGATGACGGCCCGGGCATTCCTGAAGCCTATCGGGAGAAAATCTTCACCCCGTTCATGCGCATGGACCTGAGTCGGACGCGCTCATCGGGTGGCTACGGATTGGGCCTGTCGATAGTGCGCCGCATCATGTACTGGCACGGGGGCAGGGCGCTGGCTGATACATCGCAGGCTCTTGGTGGAGCCTGCTTCATCGTCGAATGGCCATTGCGCCGGCGCTGAGATCAGGACGAACTCAGCGGGTGTGGCCGTTGACCAACAGGCGAAACGCCTTGCCAGCGGGCACAGGATCAGGAGTACGACCGCAGATCAGGTCGCAATAAATAGCCCCTTCACCGATCCGGATAATGAAATAGGCCAGGCTTTCGGCATCCATTTCCGGATTGATGCGACCAGCCTTGATCTCTTCCTCGAACAGCGTCTGCCACTCATCCATCAGGCGCTTCTGCAGGCCCGAGATATTCGACGTCAGCAACTGCAGGCCCCACTGCGGCTCGGCAGCAAGAAAGTCATGCATCGGCCGGGCATTGATCAGCGCGACATTCACATCCATGTAGATCTGCCCCAGATAGTCGATGCCTTTTTCCGGGCGATCAGCCTGGGCCTTCTCGATGGCCTGGTCATAAATACCCTTGTACAGGGACCAGAGAATTTCCCCCATCAACAGATCCTTGTTACCCACCCAGCGCATCAGTGTGGCACGGCCGATGCCCAATTCTTCGGCCAGCAGCGACAGATTCAGGCGGCGACCTTCAAGCCACCAGCGGCGAGCCATGCGGAAGGCGCTGATGGGCGTGGCTCGTTCGTCGGACTGACGTTGTGACAGGGCCATGGACAGAGGAGTAGCTTGGGTGCTCATAAATAGGTGCCTTGGAATTGTACTTTTAAAA
>JASJKW010000213.1:0-5504 GCA_037621305.1 Pseudomonas sp. | reverse complement strand
TCGGGCACCGCCGCATCGAGCGGCGTGATCTTCAGGCCCGACTCCGTGATGATGGCGTCCGGCAGCTCGTTGGCCAGCGCCATGCGGTTGACGGTGGCGAGCTGCGTTTCCAGCAGCGTCAGCCGGTCATGCAGGTACTGGTCGCAATCGGTGGCCACGGCCAGCGGCAATTCGCTGGCCTGCTTGAGGCTGGCGAATTTCGCGGGCGGCACCAAATAGTCCTCGAAGTCCTTGAACTGGCGCGAGCCTTGTACCCAAATGTCGCCGGAACGCAGCGCGTTCTTCATCTCCGACAGGGCACACAGTTCGTAGTAACGCCGGTCAATGCCGGTGTCGGTCATGACCAGTTTCTGCCAGCGCGGCTTGATGAAGTCGGTCGGCGCGTCCGCAGGCACCTTGCGGGCATTGTCGCTGTTCATGCCGCGCAGTACCTCGATGGCGTCGAGCACGTCCTTGGCGGCGGGCGCGGCCCGCAGCTTGAGCACGTCGAGGAATTCCGGCGCGTAGCGGCGCAGCGTGGCGTAGCTCTCGCCGATGCGGTGCAGGAAATCGAAATCCTCGGGCTGTGCGAGTTTCTGCGCCTCGGTGACGCTCTCGGCAAAGGCATCCCAGGACATGACGGCCTCGATGGCAGCGAACGGATCGCGGCCAGCTTGCTTGGCCTCGATCAGCGCCTGGCCGATGCGGCCGAACAGCCGCACCTTGGCGTTGATCGCCTTGCCGGACGCCTGGAACTGCTGCTGATGCTTGTTCTTGGCGGCGTTGAACAGCTTGCCCAGGATGCGGTCGTGCAGGTCAATGATTTCGTCGGTGACGGTGGCCATACCCTCGATGGCAAGCGCGACCAGGGTCGCGTAGCGGCGCGGCGCCTCGAACTTGGCCAGGTCGGCGGGCGTCATCTGGCCGCCCTCGCGGGCAATCTTGAGCAGCCGGTTCTGGTGAACCGACCGCTCGATGCCGGAAGGCAGGTCGAGCGCCTGCCACGCCTTGAGGCGTTCGATGTGTTCCAGCATGTGCCGCGAGTTCGGTTTGACGGGCGACTGGCGCAGCCAGGCCAGCCAGGTCGTTTTGCCGTTGTCCCGGCGCTTGAGCAGATCGTCGAGGCGGCGGCGATGCGCGTCCGATAGCGGTTCGGCCAGGGCATCGTAGATGCGCCGGTTGGCGCGGGTAATCGCTTCGGCGGTCGCTCGTTCGACGGCGTTGATGGCAGGCAGAATGACCGACTGCCGCCGCAGATGATCGACCAAGGCGCTGGCCAGCACGACGCCCTTGTCGGTTTGCATGGCCAGCTCGGTCAGCCACTGGACGGCCTGCCGGTAGTGGCTCATCGTGAAGGGCTGGAAGCCGAACACCGTTTGCAGTTCGACCAGGTGCTCGCGCCGGGTCTGTTCCCGCTGGCCATACTCGCCCCAGCGTTCGACGCCAACCTTGAGCTGGTCAGCGACCAGTTTCAGCAAAGGCGGAAACGGCGGCTCATCGACGCCAAGGATGACACCGGGAAAGCGCAGGTAGCAGAGCTGCACGGCGAAGCCCAGGCGGTTGGCCGGGCCGCGCCGCTGCCGAATGATGGACAGGTCGGTGTCGCTAAACGTGTACTGACGAATCAGTTCTTCCTTGGTATCTGGCAATGCCAGCAGGCTGTCACGCTCGGCAATGGACAGGATAGAACGGCGTGGCATGACAGCTCTTCTTTTTTCTGTGGCCGAGTAAATCCAGTTTCGCTAAAAAAGAAAGGATACGAGGTAGCCCATAAAAACCGCCATACCCAGAATCACCGTCAGAAACGCCACAATCATCGGCGTCCTGAACATCGACTTCAGCAAGATAACTTCCGTCAGACTCGCACCTGCGCTACCGATGATGAGGGCAAGTACCGCCCCGATGCCCATACCCTTCGCAAGCAAAACGGAGGCCAAAGGAATCACTGCTTCGGCGCGGATATAGAGCGGTATACCGATAACCGCGCTCAAGAGGATAGCCAAGGGGTTATCGGCTCCGGCGTGATCGGCAATCCATTCTGACGGGATGAAGCCATAAATGAACGAACCAATGAGAACGCCGAGTGCCAGATAGGGCAAGACGTCCTTGAACTGCTGCCAGGCCTCCGTGCAAGCAAGGCGTATCCCGGACGGTGCGGTGGAGACCACGGGATCGGCGGAACTGTTTTTTGTGCAGCAAGCAGCCTCGGTCGAAGGTTTTGCGGGAGTACAGCACGATTTAGCTTGCGCAGGAGATGCGATAGAAATACTCGGGGAAGGTGCACTTGCGTTGCAGCAAGCTGCTTTTGACGAAACGGGCACCGCATCCGAAGAGGAACACGTAGACGAGCACTTGCCCTTGGCCCCGGACTCCTCAATGACATAACGCTCGAATCCCCACTGGTCGAGCAGAAAGCTGGCAATGACCGAAACACCGGCTGCGATGACGGTGTATAGCATCGTCACTTTCCAGCCGAAGGTCACCCACATCAAGCCGACGATAATGGGATTGAGTAAAGGCGACACAAACAGGAACGTCAGGGTCGGCCCAAAACCAGCTCTGGCAGACAACAGCCCTCGCAACATCGGAATCGTCGAACAACTGCAAAAGGGCGTCAGCGAACCCAAGGCCGCAGCGATCGCATAGCCTTTACCTCGCCGGCCTCCAAGCATTTTCTGGATTTTCTCATCAGGAATTCGTTGCCTTAACCAACTGACGCCGGCACTGATGATCAAAAACAAAACCGAGAGTTCTAACGCCAAAAAAAGAAACATTTTTGATGCTTCAATGAGCATCACCGTCCAGTCATTCATTGTTGTTTTCCAATTTCATGCGCATTTCTAGATAGTTCGCTTTTCATCTCCTGATCGGGAACGCCGGAACAGCATTCCTCGGTCAATTACACGATCAAATTCTGCTCGACAGGAGATTGCGCGGTAATGGAAGAAGCGCCCTCGTGCGTAACCGTCACCAGTCGAGCTTGTGCAAGCGCTTTCAGGGGGGCAGGTCACGACACGGAAAAGACCGTACCCAAAGCCGCTCACCTGGTAATCACTCCACTTCGACATGACCGCAAACAGCGTTAACCTCGCATCAAGTGAGGCTCAGGCGCAGTGCCAGCGCTGCCAGGGTCGCCGCGAGTACGGGGACGGTTAGCACAATGCCCACCTTGAAGTAATACCCCCATGTGATTGTCATTCCCTTGCGCGCCAGCACATGCAGCCAAAGCAACGTCGCCAGCGAGCCGATCGGGGTGACCTTTGGCCCCAGGTCACTACCGATCACATTGGCGTAGATCATCGCGTCCTTTACCACGCCCGTTGCGCTTGTGGCATCAATGGACAGGGCGCCCACCAGTACCGTCGGCATGTTGTTCATGGCCGAGGACAGCAGCGCTGTGAGGAAGCCAGTTCCAAAGGCGGCGCCCCATACACCGCCTTGTGCGAAGTAATCCAGCAGCCTTGCGATATGCTCCGTCAGGCCTTGGTTACGCAACCCATAGACCACGAGATACATTCCCAGCGAGAAAACGACAATTTGCCAAGGCGCTTCACGGATCACCTTGCGGGTGCTGATGACATGCCCGCGCGCAGCGACGACGAGCAACAGCAGGGCGCCTGCGGCAGCCACGGCGCTAACCGGCACGCCTAGCGGCTCAAGGCCGAAGAATCCGACCAGCAGCAGGGCCAGAACCACCCAGCCGAAACGAAACGTAGCCACATCGCGAATGGCCTCATTCGGCTGTTTCAACTGATTCACGTCGTAGCGTGCGGGGATGCTGCGGCGGAAATAGATCGACAGCACGGCCAGAGAGGCAATGATGGCGACAATATTCACTGGAACCATCACCGCAGCGTAGTCATTGAACCCGATATTGAAAAAGTCGGCAGAGACGATGTTGACCAGGTTGGATACGACAAGCGGCAGGCTGGCGGCATCTGCGATGAACCCTGCCGCCATGACGAACGCGAGCGTTGCCGCCGGACTGAACCCCAGTGCCAACAACATGGCCATGACGATTGGCGTGAGAATCAGCGCTGCGCCATCGTTGGAAAAAAGCGCGGCGACGGCTGCACCAAGCAAGATGATCAGCGCAAACAACATGCGTCCATTCCCTCCGCCCCAGCGTGCGACGTGCAAGGCTGCCCATTCGAAAAACCCGGCCTCATCGAGTAACAGGCTAATGATGATGATGGCAATGAATGCGGCTGTGGCGTTCCAGACGATCTGCCAGACGACAGGAATGTCACCGAAGTGAACGACACCGGACAGTAACGCCACGACAGCGCCAAGCGTCGCACTCCAGCCAATGCCCAGCCCGCGCGGTTGCCAGATCACCAGGACGATAGTGGCAAGAAAAATCAGTAGTGCAGCAATCACGTCAATTCTCTCTTTTCAGCGGGTTTTCTAGTTCTTTAAGAAGGCTTAAGAGGTCAATCCGGGAGATGACGCCGATCACTTTCCCATCCTCCACAACAGATCAGCCGACCAGCGCCGTCGACCACAGGAACACCGTTAATACGATGGACAAGCGGCAGGCTCGCAAAGTCCTCAACCGGCGTTTCAGGTTGAGCGGTTACCGATCGGGCGTCATGAAACCTCGGATCAACAGGGTCGATCTCTTAAGCTTGAGGATGGATGAGCGCACGCAGTCGTTCTGCACCGATCGGTTCTTCCTTCAGAAGCGGAACAACCGCGTAACGGTCCGCATGCTGATTCGCCACGGCGCTGATTTCGCGTAGCTCGTTGGCCGCACGCTGACGCAGTAACGGCGACTTGGCCGAAGCTGCCGCCACGCTGGTATTGATGATCCAGGCCCACGGCTCGATCCCGGCACGGCGCAAATCAGCTTGCAGGTTGGCGGCCTCCAGTACCGGCGTCGTCTCCGCCAACGTGACGACGAGTACCTTTGTTTGTTTCGGATCCTGCAATTGCATCATCGGCGTCGTGAAGTGCACGCCGGTCTTGCCCATTTGTCGTGACACTTCGCGGTGATACGCACCCGTCGCGTCGAGCAGGAGCAAGGTGTGCCCGGTCGGGGCCGTGTCCATGACGACAAACTTTTTCCCGGCCTCGCGAATGATGCGTGAGAACGCCTGGAAGACCGCAATCTCTTCCGTGCAGGGCGAACGCAGATCCTCTTCCAACAGCGCGCGGCCTTCGGCATCGAGTTGAGCGCCCTTGGTTTCCAGGACGTGCTGGCGATAGCGCTCGGTCTCGGCATGCGGATCGATTCGGCTCACAGTCAGATTATCGAGCGAGGAATCCAGTGTGTCGGTCAAGTGGGCAGCAGGATCGGAGGTCGTCAGATGCACAGGTAAACCGCGATGCGCCAGTTCGACCGCGATGGCGGCCGCCAGGGTTGTCTTGCCTACACCACCCTTTTGGTTAGCCATCGCAATCACCCGCGGAACGGGATGCGGCAGAGTGGGTTCAGGTTTTGCCGAGTTCATATCACCCCAATTCTACCGAGGGGGAGCCAATCAACGGGGGATACGGACGCGGTGAGGAATGTTCCACGTGGA
>JASJKW010000212.1:0-2721 GCA_037621305.1 Pseudomonas sp. | reverse complement strand
CTGTAAGCTCGCGGTCGCCATCCCTGGCGACACGACGGTTGGCACAGCGGTGCCGGCCAGCCTTTTCCAGATGGTTTAGCGTTACTGATGGTTTTCAAACCTTTAGCCACTCCATGCTCATTCCTTGGAGCGGTGAGTGACCTGCCTGCGACCGTTTGATGCCAGGGATGGCATCAATGAGCTTACAGGGATGTACTTGCAGCGTGTCGCAGGCAGGTCACTCACCGCGCAGAGGCCACTCGAAACAGGAAGCGAGTTATGCAGCTGCTCGCTACCCTTCCGGCGACCACAAGCCGCTGTTTTAAGACGTTCGCCTGTCGTCACCCACCTCGATTGATCAGTTTCATCGGGCTCTGGTTGACCACGGCGCGGGTGCCCAGGGCGCCGGCGATGCCGATCAGCAGGGCGCCGCTGATGGGTACCAGTAGCCAGAGCAGATAGTGCGGTTGCCAGTCCAGGTTCAGGGCGAAGCGGTACAGCAGCCAGGTGATGAGTTCGGCGGCGACGATGGCCAGCAGGCCGGCGAGGGCGCCGAGCAGGCTGAATTCCAGACGGTTGGCCTTGCGCAGAAGGTCACGACGGGCACCCAGGGTACGCAGCAATGCACCTTCGTAAAGGCGGCTGTCCAGTGTGGATTGCAGCGAGGCGAACAGCACGGTGAAGCCGGCCAGCAGCACGAATACCAGTACATATTCCACCGCCAGGGTGACCTGATCGAGAATGTCGCGCAGCTGCGCCAGTATGGCTTCGACTTCCAGCAGCGTCATGGCGGGAAAAGCGCGGGTCAGTTCGCGCAGGCCATCACGCTGATCTGCAGGCAGGTTGAAGCTGGTCAGCAGAGTGCTGGGCTTGCCATCCAGGGCGCCGGGTGAAAACACCATGTAGAAGTTGGGCGTGAAGTTGTCCCAGTTAACCTCACGTATGCTGCTGACCTCGGCTTCCAGTGTGGCGCCGCCGATGACGAAGCTCAGTTGGTCGCCCAAGCTGACGCCAAGGCTGTCGGCCAATTCCGCTTCCACCGATACCCGATGGCTCTCGCTGGCGGGAAGCTGCTCCCACCATTGACCTTCGCGCAGCTGATTGTCCGCAGGCAGATCGGCCGCCCAGGTCAGGCTCAGATCGCGGTTGATGGCGCGCTCGCCGGGACTGTCCTTGGTCACATGTTCACGCACTGCGTCGCCATTGATAGCGGTCAAGCGGCCTTGGGTAACCGGGTACAACGGAGCGCTGCGGGCGCCGATATCAGTCAGTGCCTGGCGGAAAGCGGACTCTTCAGCGGGCAGGATATTCAGGGCGAAGTGGTTCGGGGCATCGTCTGGCAGTTGCGCCTGCCAGGTATCCAGCAGCTCGGTACGCAGGATGAAGATGACCACCATGGACATCAGGATCAGGCCGAAGGCCAGAATCTGACCGGCGGCGGCTGTTGGTTGTTTCAGCAATTGGCCGCTACCCAGGCGCCAGGCCAGCCCGGCATTGCGCAACCGCTCACCACTGGCCTGTAGCAGCAGCCAGGCAAGACTGCCGAGCAGCAGAGCCGCCAGCGCGCCACCGAAAATCACCGCCAGGGTCATTGGCAGATTGCCGGTAAACTGCCACATCAACAGGCTGAGCCCACTCAATGCCAGACCGTAGATAACCCAGGCGCTGCCCGGCAGTGGCGTCAATTCACGGCGCAGCACACGCAAAGGCGATACCCGGCCCAGACGCAGCAGCGGCGGTAGGGCAAAGCCGAGCAGGCCGATCAGTCCGGTGGCTGAACCGACCAGCAATGGCTTGATACCGGCCTGCGGCAAGTCTGGCGGCAGCAGTTCGCGTAGCAGATGCACCAGCCCCCATTGCATGAGCCAGCCGAGCAGTAGGCCGATCACCGTAGCAAGAATGCCCAGCCCCAGCAGCTGGATGAGAAACAGCCGCAGAGTACGTCGGCGACTGGCTCCCAGGCAGCGCAGCAGTGCGCTGGTGTCATAATGACGACTGGCAAAGCGGCTGGCGGACAGCGCCACGGCTACCCCGGCCAGGACGACGGCGGCGATACTGGCCAATCCGAGGAACTGGTTGGCGCGCTCCAGTGCACTGCCGATCTGTCGGTTGTCATCGGCAACGGAGGTCAGGCGTTGGTGATCTTCGAGGCGCGGTTCCAGCCATTGACGGTAGTTCTGCAGGTCCGCTTCGGCACCGCTGACCAGCAGCCGGTAGCGTACTCGGCTACCCGGCTGGACCACGCGGGTGGCTGGCAGGTCATCAATATTCATCAATACGCGCGGGGTCAGGCTATAGAAATCACCGGCGCGATCCGGCTCGTGGGTCAGCAGGGCGGCAATCTCCAGCTGGGCATAACCGATTTCCAGTTGATCACCGACGTCCAGTCCAAGCACATTGAGCAGGCGCGGTTCGATCCACACAGTACCGCTGTCGGGGATGCCGCTGGCCACCTGCTCCACGCCGAAGGCTTGTTGACTGGTGCGCACTTCGCCGCGCAATGGATAGTCGGAACCGACTGCCTTGATGCTACTGAGCTGCATCTCGGATTCGCTTGAGGTGACGCTGGAGAAGTCAACAATATCAGTATGTTGCAGCTTGTTCTTGATGGCTTCTCGGAGGAATTCTGTTGGCAGCGGTTCGCGTGAGGAGATGCGCATGTCAGCGCCGAGAAACTCGGCGGCGCGCGTGGCCATGCCACGTTGCAGGCGGTCGGTGAAGAAGCTGATGGCGGTGCTGACC
>JASJKW010000211.1:0-6185 GCA_037621305.1 Pseudomonas sp. | reverse complement strand
CTGTTCAAGGTAATCACGATGCCTGGGTGAGTAAACGGTATCGCGAAGGCCTTGCCGAGAACAACATACCGACTGAGGATCGTGCCTGGGTCGACCACAACATCAGCTTGTTGAATGAAGCAGACATTGCCTATTTGGAACCGTTGCCGGAAACATTGACGTTTTCGGCCGACGGGTATGATTACGCGTTAACACACATCTATGACCAGTACCGTGAGATCAAGCGTCTTCAGCAGTACGAGGCGTTTCGACAGACCCGGTTTGAGGGTGCGCCCTAAGCACGTTTGATCTTCGGTCACACCCATCGCCAGCCAAGGGTCTTACGGAGACGTTGTTACACTGCTCAGCAATTCTCATGGTTGGGCCTGGGATGTGTTGGAGGAAATCAAGTATAGCCATTGCCACGGGGTGGCTCTACTTACCGCCGGATGTGTGGCAGACCGTTTGATAATCCGTTGCTCCCACTCGAAATACGAGTGTGCAGTTTTTGATATAGTGAGATGAACTCTGGAACCAGAGGACCAGCAAATGAAACATTTGATCGTATTGTTGGCAATCAGTATGCCAGCCTTAGCGCAACAATCGTATTCCCCCTTTGTAGGACGCGATTACCCGAATGCGGTTTACTGGGGCGACACGCATGTGCATACGAAAGAGTCGTGGGACGCCTTCAGTTCCGGTGCCCGGCTTGGTCGCGAAGAGGCGTATCGCTTTGCCAAGGGAGAAGTAGTCACAGCGCACAATGGTCAGCAGACACGAATCCGGCGACCACTGGACTTTCTAGTGGTGGCGGATCATGCAATTGACATGGGGTATTTTTCGGCCATCGCGGCCGGCAACGCGTCTCTGCTTGAAACCGAGACCGGAAAGCGCGTGGCACAGGTATTGAAGAACAATGACTTTCCCGTTCGAGACATTCTTGGCGCCGAGACAAAACAGAACTCCTTCGTTACTACAACCTGAAATACAGGGGACTTAGCGTAGGCAGAGGGGCGCCCGGCAAGCCCGCAACCAAATCTTCAAAGAAGACAGCGGCGAACCCGAAACCGGCTGGGTACTCCGGGTTGATTCGGCGTGCAATGGGCAAGCCTGATGTGCCGGAGTTTCGACGTACCGTGTGGGAAGAAGTTGGTGCCAGCGCGGAGCGGCACAACGATCCTGGTAACTTCACGGCTTTCATTGGCTATGAGTGGACTGCCGGACCTGGGAGCCTGCACCGGAATGTCATCTTCGATGGTAGCGCCGACCAGACCAATCAGGTGGTTGCCTTCTCTTCTGACGATAGTCGTGACCCGGAAGACTTGTGGGCATTCATGAAAGGCTACGAGGATGAGGTCGGCGGCAGGGTCCTTGCGATACCGCACAACGGCAACCTGAGTATGGGTGCGATGTTCGCGCTCACGACACGTGATGACGGACCCTTCACGCGGTCATACGCCGAGACTCGGGCACGGTGGGAACCACTCTACGAAGTGACGCAGATCAAGGGCGACGGAGAAACGCACCCGATCCTCTCGCCCGGTGATGAATTCGCTGATTACGAGACCTGGCAAGGGTCCACACCGCGTGATTCGATTGCGCAGAAGCAAGCGGAGTATGCCCGTTCGGCCCTGAAACTTGGCCTGGGCCAGCAGGCAGCGCTGGGCGCCAATCCATTCAAGTTCGGCATGATTGGCAGCACCGATGCCCACACCTCGCTGGCGGCCGTCGATGAAGACAACTTCTGGGGCAAGGTGCCACTCAACGAACCCAGTCGGTTTCGACCTGCGCGGCAGTGGTACATGACAGCTTCCGGTTATGCCGGCGTGTGGGCCCTGGAAAACACGCGGGAAGCGCTGTTCAATGCCATGTTGCGCAGGGAGGTCTTTGCGTCCACCGGCCCGCGCATGTCGGTTCGGTTTTTTGGCGGCTGGAACTACGGCGCTGAAGATGCATTGAGGCCTGACCTGGCGAGGGTTGGCTATGCGAAAGGCGTACCGATGGGCGGCGACCTGACCCATGCGGCTGTCGGTAGATCACCAAGTTTCCTGGTTCACGCCGTGAAAGACCCTGATGGTGCTAATCTGGACCGGGCACAGATCATCAAGGGCTGGCGCACGAGTGACGGAATGCTACACGAGACGGTCTATGACATCGCATTGGCCGATGGTCGTACTGCTGGCAGTGACGGCAAAGCCAGCGCAGTGGGCTCCACGGTGGACGTCAAGGACGCCTCATACACGAACAGCATCGGTGATCCAGTACTGAGCGTGGTGTGGACCGACCCGGATTTCGACGCGCGGGAACTGGCCTTCTACTATGTGCGTGTCCTGGAAATACCAACGCCTCGCTGGACAGCCTACGACGCGAAATACTTTGGCCTCAGCGATCTCCCGGAGGAAGTCCCGATGATCACTCAGGAGAGAGCGTATACCTCACCGATTTGGTATACACCTTCTGCCGAATGAAACTGCTTCAACCGGAACGAGGAGAGTATAAGCTGAAATGTAGTAATGGCAGCTCCTGCCACCGGATGCAAATGGGTGAACTTCAAGGCACTGCCAGACCTATTTTGTCTCATCACATGGTTTAATCGAGAAGCGTTTTTAATTAAAGGTCGTCCAGTGATCCAGGACAGCAGAGCCCGTGCGCTCCCCATCTGGGGCGAAGGTAAGTCGCAGATACCAGAGCAAGAGTTATTGCGGCAGCAAGCGGCTGAAAGTGATGCGCGCGGCATCGGTGATGTTCTGAAAATCTTCATCAGGACCTGGCCGTACCTCATTCCCATGGTGCTTGGATACTGGCGTACGTCATCAGGCGTAGCCGGCGATACCGTAAGCACGCAAACCCCATCGCCGTGGAATTACAATTACGTCCCTTTCCTGGTGACCGCGCTGACATTGCCGGGTCTGATGGCAGGCTGGGTACCGTTAAGCCTCAGCTGGCAGCACGATATGCTGTTCTGGGCAGTTGCTGCGATGGTGGTATTGTCCTGGAGCCTGATTTTCCTGCGCGGTCGTTCATTCCTCACCGCGCTGATCCTGCTCGTCGTGGTGGCTGCTGTTGCTAACCTGTTTGCGATACTCGCGGTTACGGGCTGGCGGGACAACCTGCATATTGGCCTGGTCACGTTTGGTTGTCTGTGCATGTGGCTGTTCCAGTACCAGATGAGTGACGGTCGACTGCAGGTTCGAGTCCGTCTCGGCTGCCACCTGGTGTACTACTACATACTGGTATGGGTGAGCACAATGATGGGCGTGGTTGCCGGCCTGTTTACTGTCGACCTGCTGAATCAGTCCATCCTGCAGGCCCAGCCGCTGACTCCATTCCTGGCTAACTTCGTTGGCCAGCCGGAATTGGCAGCGGGCAGTATTGAGTTGCTGGATCTTGTACAGCGCCAGGACCTTCAGCGGACCTATATCACCTTCGTTGTAGCGATTGGTTTCATCACCTTCCCGCTAGCGGTTGCGATGCCGTACTACAACGTGTGGATTATGCAGCAAATCAACCAGAGCCTCCGGCTGGCACTGGTCGAAAGATGGCATCAGCTATCGCTGCGCTACCATAGTAAACACCGGGTCGGCGACTCGGTCTATCGCATCTACCAGGACAGCGCACAGGTAACGGCGGTGATCAGCATGCTGATTTCCGTATCCACCCAGGTCGTCCAGTATGCCATTACCATCGTGTTTGTTGCTGCCCTCGCCCCCATACTGGGTATGCTTGGTGTAACCATTGCCATACTGGCTATTGGCTATGCCAGCTGGTTTTCACCTCGTGTCAGAAGCCGGTCTCTGGTTGCGAGGCAGGCCGGCGCAGACCTCACTTCCCGAATTCAGGAGGTTCTGGGGGCAGTACAGGTGATCAAAGCCAATGGTATGGAAGCGCGTGAACAACGGCGTTTCGAACAGGACTCTGTTAATGCGTTCAACGCGGCTTTCCGCGTACGATCTCTTGTCGCAGTTGTCGGTATCATCATGTTCACCATGGCCGCTGCAATCCTGCTTGGCGGTGAGTTTCTTATGGCTATCTGGGCCAGCGATAACCGCGAGACTTTTGCCGCAATACTCATCGGCCTCGTTGGACTGAGCTTCGTGCGTTGGAACCTGGCCGCGTTCCAATGGGCGCAGACGGAGTTTTTCAAGTCCAGTAACCAGGTGAGGGGTGTTATGCGGCAATGGACCTCGGCCCAGGACATGGCGATGGGCCTGGACAGGGTCTTCGAGATTCTCGATATCGAGCCAGACGTCAAAAATGCGCCGGATGCAATCCCGATGCCTGCTTTTTCACGGGATGTGGTATTCGACCATGTTGGATTCGCCTACGAGTCGGACCGCGCCATTCTCTATGATATTAATCTGGTGGTACACCCAGGCACCATCAATGCGATAGTGGGCCCAACGGGGTCTGGTAAGAGTACCCTGGTGGGACTGCTGACCCGGCTGTACGATCCGGACAGCGGTAGTATTTCTATTGACGGCAACGACCTGCGGCAGCTGGATGTGGAGAGCTTGCGCTGGAACGTATCTATCGCGCTGCAGGAGAATGTGCTGTTCGCGATGAGCGTGAGGGACAATATCCGCTATGTGGTACCTGAGGCAGATGACGCTGCTATCTACCGGGCGGCTGAGATCGCTTGTGCAGACGAGTATATAAGGGGACTGCCCGATGGACTCGACACTGTACTTGGAGACCGGGGCGGCAAGCTGTCTACGGGACAGCGCCAGCGCCTGTCCATCGCAAGGGCCCTGGTAAAAGATGCGCCGATTCTTATTCTCGATGAACCGACCGCGGCCCTGGATGCTAATACCGAACACCAGATGCTTTCTCGTCTTTCCGCATGGAGCCGGGGCGAGGATCGAGACAATGAAGCGAGTAACAAACGCGCCATTTTTCTGATCACCCACCGTATTTCAACGATTCAGAGAGCGGACCAGATTTTGTATCTGGACCAGGGGCGCATTGTAGAGCGCGGTACCCACTCAGAACTGATGCAAATTCCAGATGGGCTCTATCGACGCTTTGTTGAAATGGAAGCGATGTTGCAGGCTGGCGTCCGGCCTGTTGGAGCAGATGATCGTGAGTGATTCTACATCGCATCAAGATCAGCCGTTGTCCCTGAAAGCCCATGAAGTCGCGTTGGACGCCCAGGCCAGTAGCCTGGATTCACATACGGACCTGAACTTTCGCGAGACAGTGGCGATTGTCTGGCGCGCGTTAAAGTTTATCGGCTATTTTCCAGTTCGATTTGCCACCAAGTTTTTTCTCATGTGGTTGTCTCTGCTGTCGCCGCTTATTCTGCCCTGGCCGATCAAAATTGTTATCGATAACGTTGTCCTGCGACAGCCGATGGACCCGAGTGCATTTCCCGGATACTTCTCGCCATTTGTGGATTTTCTTGATGGCATGCCACCAACGGAGATGATGTTCTGGGTGCTTGTCCTGGGTGTGTTCATGGTTGTCACTATTGGTGCCTTTGGTTCAACCGGTGGTGCTATGGATCAGACCGATGCGATGCTGGCAGAGGGGCACGATACGGCCACCAAGAGCGAGAATGAAGCCAACATGGCGTTCAGTAAGTTTGCTGGCATCATTGGCTTTGCGGAATTTCGCCTGCAGATCAGGTTAACCCAGTCGTTGAACCACCTGCTGCGCAGCCAGTTATTCGAGCGTATTCAGAACCTGCCGGTATCGCTTCTGAACGATCAGCGAATCGGTGACAGTTTGTATCGCGTGATGTATGACACAACGGCCATTCAGAATGTTTTTTTCCAGACGATTATGTCGCCCGTTCTGGCTATCGCAACCGCATTCGTTATTCTCACGGTGATGTCGTTTAACTATGGCGAGGCGCCGGAACTGATCTGGCTGGCTGCCTGTATTCTACCATTACAGATAATCGTGATGTTGCCGTTTCCCCGGTTGATCCGTCGCCGCAGCCAGGCGAGTCGTGCGTCTGGGTCGATCACCACAGGCAATATCGAAGAAGGTATGAGCAATGTTCTGGCGGTGCAGAGCCTGGGCGGCAATAAACGTGAGCGGGAGCGATTCAGTAAACACAGCAATGAATCATTCAAACGATTCCGTGCTGAAGTCCTCGTTGGTGTTTTCTATGGCATGGCCAACGGCATGGCAAGGGGCCTGCTTGGGCTGGTTGCATTTTACCTGATCAGTCAACGGGTTATTGAGGGCGTGCTGACACCCGG
>JASJKW010000210.1:0-2876 GCA_037621305.1 Pseudomonas sp. | reverse complement strand
TAATGCGCCCGCAGCTGAAAGTGCGCGGCATAGTCTCGAAAATACTGGCGCATCTCCCTGTGGTGCGGGTAGGGTGCCACGCTGTCGGCCATGGGAAACTCGACAAACTCGGTCATGCGCTTGGACGAGATCAGGTGCGCGCTGTCATACATGGTGCTGTGCGGATTATCGATGTCCCAGAGTCCGCCCACATCGCCATGCAAGTCAAAGCCGATGAAGGGGATACCGAGTTTCTGCAGATTGCGTGCGCTGGCCAGACCCATGGGGCCGGCTCCGATGATGGCGTACATATATGCTGGTTCCGTTATCTTGTTGTTATGATTCGAAGTCTATGACAAATGGCGATGCAGGTATCGCCCCAAACGGGACAGGGAGCCGGCAATTCAGGCCATGCATGAGCGTAACGAGCAGAGTGTGACCCCGCGTTACAGTCAGGCCATGCTGCAAATGGCCGAGCGCCTGGGTATCGCCTTGCCAGCCTATCTGGGCGAGCGGTTGGAGAGCCTGCAGCGCGTGCCCATTGGCTGGCAGGATGAATTGTGGGAGGCGTTCTGCCAGGCCAGCGATGATCCGCTGATTGGCCTGCGGCTGGGGCTGGATATTCAGGTGGGTCATCTCGACAGTCTGGGCATGCTGCTGGTGACCTGCGACACCCTGGGGGAAGCGCTGGAAGAGCTGGTCGAATATGCACCGGTGATCAGTGATGGCGGAGCGTTTCGCATGCAGCAGGACGCGGGGCAGGTGTTTATCGATTACCAGCCGCGCTTTGAGGTGCGCCAGGCCGAGCGGAGCGAGGCGGCGCTGGGCAGTATCCTCAATCTGACGCGCTGGGCAACCGGCGGGCGCTTTCAACCGACCGCTATCTGGTTATCCCATCCGCCGCTGGATGCCCCGGCGCGCTATGAGGCGTTGGCGGGCTGTCCGGTGCACTTTTGTGCCAATGCTTGTCGGCTGGGCTTTTCCGTTGATCAACTGAAGCTGGCGCAGATTCAGGCCAATAGCGCGCTGCGCGACCATCTGCGCCGCCTGGCTGATCAGGTGCTGATCGAGGTGGGTCGTCAGGGGTTGTGTGCAGAGGTGGAGCAACTGGTCCGAGCGAACCCACGCTGGGGCAAGGAGCGCATTGCGGCGGAGCTGAAAATCAGTGGGCGGCATATGCATCGCCGCTTGGCCGAAGACGGCCTGTCCTTCAAAACCTTGCGCGACAGCGTGCTGCAATCCATGGCTTGTCAGATGCTGGACAGTGATCAACGCCAGGCGCAGATCGCTGAACAGTTGGGTTTCTCCGATGAGAACGCCTTTACCCGGGCCTTTCGCCGTTGGCAGGGACTGACGCCAGCGCGCTACCGTGAACAGCAAAGGGCCCGTCCGCTGAGCCCTGAGTGAGCGTGGTGCGGATTAAGCGTTCTTCACCAATTCCGCTTCGATCGCCGAAACCAGTCGCGGATCGTCTGCCTTCACATCCGGGGCGAAACGCGCGACCACTTCGCCCTTGCGGTTGATCAGAAACTTCTCGAAGTTCCATAGCACATCCACCGGGTTCTCCGGGTTCACGCCGAAGCCTTTCAACCGCTCTCGAAACGGGCCGTCGCCGGTGGCGTGGGGCTGGGCCTGGGTCAGTTCGGCATACAGCGGATGCTGCGCTTCGCCGATCACCGAGATCTTCGAGAACAGCGGGAAGTGCACGTCGTAGGTGGTCGAGCAGAAGTCGCGGATCTCTTCCTCGCTGCCGGGCTCCTGGCCTTTGAAATCATTGGCCGGGAAGCCGAGCACTTCCAGCCCTTCGCTTTGCTTGGCCTGATACAGGGCTTCGAGTCCTTCGTACTGCGGCGTCAGACCACATTTGGAGGCGACGTTGACCGCCAGCAGTACTTTGCCACGGTAGTCAGCCAGGCTGCCGGCTGTGCCGTCGATGCGGGTCAGAGGAATATTGTAAAGGGTGCTCATGGTTATCCTTTGTCGTTATTGGTAATGGTAATTGAAAGTAGCAGAACTCCGGGCGGATGGGCAGCCTGCGATCCGCTTTACTGAACTACGCTTGAAGAGCAATCACTGTTCTGGAGGGTAGGTTATGGCCATGTCAGGAAGCTGTCTGTGCGGAGGTGTCAAATACGAGATTCAGGGTGAGTTGAAGGAGGTGTATAACTGCCATTGCTCCATGTGTCGCAAGCTGCACGCGGCGGCATTCAGAACTTCCTGCAAGATCCGCTCGGCGGCCTGGAAAACGCTGGAAGGCGAGCAGCTTATCCACTTTTACGAATCATCCCCGGGGGAGCACAAGGCGTTCTGTTCAGTCTGCAGTACCAGTCTGTTCACCCGTTTTGATGCCCAGCCCGAGTATTACGGCTTCCCTCTGGGCACCCTGGATACCGACCCGGGCGTCCGGGCGCAGCGGCATGTGTTTGTTGCCAACAAGGCGCCCTGGTTCGAGATTACCGATGATCTGCCTCAGCATGATGAGTTTGCCCCGGAAAATGGTTAACCGCAGTCGGAAGCGATATCCTTTGCAGGATCATTACCGAGCAGCGTCCCCGCGCTGCGATTCTGAACGCGCGTGCCGCCGAAGAGCTCCCTGCAGGCGGTAAATGACGTTTCGGAATTGCAATGAAGAACTTTACTGAAGGACCCATCGCCAGGCAGCTGGGGACATTTTCCCTGCCCATCGTCGTGAGCAGTCTGTTGCAGGTTTCCATCCAGCTGATCAATGGCCTGTGGGTGGGGAACCTGTTGGGCAGCGGGGCTTTTGGTGCGGTCACGGTCGGCACTGTACTGATGATGGTGGTGCTGGCTTTTGTAATGGGGGTCAACCAGGCGACCCTGGCAGTCTTCGCCCAGTTGCGTGGCCGGGGCGACAAGGCGGCGATGCGCGATTACCT
>JASJKW010000209.1:0-6434 GCA_037621305.1 Pseudomonas sp. | reverse complement strand
AGGCACAGTTGCTGGCTGAGTTGGACAAGCTGGACAGCCAGTCTGCTGATGAGCTGCTGGACAGCCGCTACGAGCGACTGATGGCCTTCGGTATCCAGTAAGTGTTCAATCTGCAGGGGCTGCTTGAACAGCTGGCACCCTGCATGGATGCCCCGGTCTGCTGGCTGGGGCTGTCCGGTGGCCTGGACTCCATGGTGCTGCTGGATGCCATGGTGCAGCTGCATCAATCACATTCTCTTCCTCCTCTCAAAGCCATCCATGTACATCACGGCCTGCATGCCGATGCAGATCAGTGGGCGGAGCATTGCGCCCGTGAGTGCGCGGCCCGCGGTGTGGCGTTGCATGTCGAAAGAGTGTGTCTGGGGGCGGCGGGCAGTATCGAAGAGCTGGCAAGGGATGCGCGGTACTCGGTATTCGAGCGGCTGATGGGTCGTGACGATTGTTTGCTGTTGGCACACCACCGCGATGATCAGCTGGAAACCCTGTTGTTTCGCGTGCTGCGCGGTACCGGATTGAGAGGTCTGGCGGGCATGCCGCGCAGCCGCGCGCTGGGCGCCGGGCAATTGCTGCGGCCGCTGTTGTCCTGGGAGCGGAGAGAGTTATACGACTGGGCCAGTGGGCAACAGCTGAGCTGGATTGAAGATCCGGCCAACGCCGATCCCCGTTATGCCCGCACCGCACTGCGTCATGCGTTGTTGCCTGATCTGCGTCGGCGATGGCCGGCAATGCCGGAGCATCTGTTGCGACTGGCCGATCATGCAGAGGAGGCCAATCAGTTGCTGGACGAACGGGCGAGCGAGGATCTGCAGCTGGCCCAGGGCGTGCTGACGGATATCTGGCTGACGGCCTGGCCCAGTCTGGATGTGACATCAGTCGCTGCGTTGACTCCGGCACGGCAAAAGAATCTGTTGCGTTACTGGTTGCGCGCCAACGGCATGCGTCTGCCTGATCAGCGGCATCTGCACACCCTGATTAATCAGCTGGGCGCTGCGCAGGACACTCAACCGGCGGTGCAACTGGGCCAGGCGCAGCTATACCGTTCGTCAGGTCGCCTGTGGTTATTACCGACGGGCGGTGTGCCCGCCGGTATTGAACAACCGCTGAGGTACTTTGCCGATACGGCATTGGTGGCGGGTAATGGCTGGTTGCGCATGGCTCCCGGTGGCGCTGGTATTGCCGCGCGGCCGGGTGCCTGGCGAATCGACTATCGCCGAGGCGGCGAGCAGATCAAACTGCCCGGTCGGCCGCGCCAGATGTTGAAAAAGCTGTTTCAGGAAGCCGGTATCCCGGCTTGGATACGCTCGGCAATCCCATTGCTATACTGCGACGATCGGCTTATTTCGGTGGCCGGACGCTGGAACGCCGAAGGGGCGGATGCCGGGGCTGATGAGACTGGCTGGGCGGTGACATGGGAGCCGGGTTTGATGCCGGTTTTGGATTGAGCAAATCCAGGCTGTCTGGTATCCTGACTTCCCATCTTGACGAGACTTTGGTCTCCCTTCGGTTCCCTGCGGCTACGGTCGCCTAACTTCAATCTACGGATTTTTCATGACGCGCTACATCTTCGTCACGGGTGGTGTTGTATCTTCTTTGGGCAAGGGCATCGCCTCGGCATCCCTGGCGGCGATTCTCGAAGCACGTGGCCTCAAGGTCACCATGCTCAAGCTGGATCCTTACATCAACGTGGATCCGGGAACCATGAGCCCGTTCCAGCACGGTGAAGTTTTCGTCACCCATGATGGTGCCGAGACTGACCTTGATCTGGGCCATTACGAGCGCTTCATCCGTACCCGCATGACCCAGAACAACAACTTCACCACCGGTCGCGTCTATGAAGACGTGCTGCGCAAGGAGCGCCGGGGTGATTATCTGGGTGCCACCATTCAGGTGATTCCGCACATTACCGACGAGATCAAGACTCGCATCATCCGTGGCGCCGGCGATGCCGATGTGGCCATGGTTGAAGTGGGTGGAACCGTGGGTGATATCGAGTCGCAGCCGTTTCTTGAGGCCATCCGCCAGCTGCGCCTGGAAGTGGGCGCCAAGCGCGCCATGCTGATGCACCTGACCCTGGTGCCCTACATAGCTACTGCCGGTGAAACCAAGACCAAGCCGACTCAACATTCGGTCAAGGAACTGCGCTCCATCGGCCTGCAGCCTGATGTGCTGGTTTGCCGCTCCGATCATCCGATCGATCTGGCTTCGCGTCGCAAGATTGCGTTGTTCACCAACGTCGAAGAGCGTGCGGTGATCAGCCTGCCCGACGCCGATACCATCTACCGCATCCCCGGCATCCTGCATGCCCAGGGTCTGGATGATTACGTCGCCGAGCGCTTCGGTCTGGAGTGCGACAGCGCCGATCTGTCCGAATGGGAGCGGGTGGTGGATGCCAAGCTGCATCCCGAGAAAGAAGTCACCATCGCCATGGTCGGCAAGTACATGGAATTGCTGGATGCCTACAAGTCGCTGATCGAGGCGCTGAGCCACGCCGGTATCCAGAGCCGTACCAAGGTCAATGTGCGCTATATCGACTCGGAAACCATCGAGGAGAATGGCATTGGTCAGTTGGAAGATGTGGACGCCATTCTGGTACCTGGCGGCTTCGGCCTGCGCGGCGTGGAAGGCAAGATTGCCGCCGTTCGCTATGCCCGTGAAAACAAGATCCCGTATCTGGGCATCTGTCTGGGTATGCAGGTAGCCGTCATCGAGTTCGCTCGCAACGTGCTCGGCTGGAGCGATGCCAACTCCACTGAATTCGACAAGACCTCCAAGCATCCTGTGGTGGGTCTGATCACCGAGTGGCAGACCGCGACCGGCGAAATGCAAACGCGCGACGAGTCTTCCGATCTGGGCGGCACCATGCGCCTGGGCGCTCAGGAATGTGCCCTGGTGGCAGGCAGCAAGGCCCGCGAATGCTACGGCGAGGACGTGATTGTCGAGCGTCATCGTCACCGTTATGAGGTCAACAACAACCTGCTGGCTGAACTGGAAAAGAGCGGTTTGAATGTGTCTGGCCGGTCAATGGATGGCGCCCTGGTCGAAATGGTCGAAGTAGCAGATCACCCCTGGTTTGTAGCTTGCCAATTCCACCCGGAATTCACCTCCACGCCACGTGATGGTCATCCGCTGTTCAGCGGCTTCGTCAACGCGGCGCTGCAGCAACGCGCCGGCAAGAAAGCCTGAGGAAACGTCATGGCCCAGAAAATTGTTCGCGTTGGTGATATCGAGATTGCCAACGACAAGCCGTTCGTGTTGTTTGGCGGCATGAATGTGCTGGAATCCCGTGATCTGGCCATGCGTATCTGTGAAGAATACGTGGCGGTGACCGAGAAGCTCGGGATCCCCTACGTGTTCAAGGCGAGCTTCGACAAGGCCAACCGTTCGTCGATCAATTCCTACCGAGGACCGGGCATGGAAGAAGGTCTGAAGATCTTTCAGGAGATCAAGCAGACCTTCAATGTGCCGGTCATCACCGATGTACACGAGCCGCATCAGGCTGCTCCGGTGGCCGAGGTGTGCGACATCATCCAGCTGCCGGCATTCCTGTCCAGGCAGACCGATCTGGTGGTGGCCATGGCAAAAACCGACGCCGTGATCAACATCAAGAAGGCGCAGTTTCTGGCGCCCCATGAGATGCAGCACATCCTGACCAAGTGCGAAGAAGCCGGCAATGATCGGCTGATTCTCTGCGAGCGCGGTTCCAGCTTCGGTTACAACAACCTGGTGGTGGATATGCTCGGCTTCGGCATCATGAAGCAGTTCGAGTATCCGGTGTTCTTCGACGTGACTCACGCCCTGCAGATGCCCGGCGGTCGCAGCGATTCTGCCGGTGGTCGTCGTGCTCAGGTTACCGATCTGGCCAAGGCCGGCATGAGCCAGGGCCTGGCCGGACTGTTCCTTGAAGCGCATCCGGACCCGGACAATGCCAAGTGTGATGGTCCCTGCGCGCTGCGTTTGGACAAGCTGGAGCCGTTTCTGACCCAGCTCAAGGCACTGGATGATCTGGTAAAAGGTTTCCCGCAACTCGAAACGGCCTGATTGCCAGGCAAACACCCTTTCAATACAAAACATGTTTCAGATGGAGAAAGCAGCAATCATGGCGAAGATCATTGACATCAAGGGTCGTGAAGTACTGGACTCGCGTGGTAATCCGACCGTTGAAGCGGATGTGATTCTGGAAGGCGGCATCCTTGGCAGCGCTTGCGCTCCCTCCGGTGCCTCTACCGGTTCGCGTGAAGCGCTGGAGCTGCGCGACGGCGACAAGAGCCGTTACCTGGGCAAGGGCGTATTGAAAGCTGTTGCCAATATCAATGGTCCGATCCGTGAATTGCTGCTGGGTCGTGATGCACTGGATCAGTCGGGTCTGGATCGTGCCATGATCGAACTGGACGGTACCGATAACAAAGGCAAGCTTGGCGCCAACGCTGTTCTGGCGGTATCTCTGGCTGCTGCCAAGGCTGCAGCTCAGGCCAAGGGCGTGCCATTGTATGCGCACATCGCTGATCTGAACGGCACCCCCGGCCAGTACAGCATGCCGGTACCGATGATGAACATCATCAACGGCGGTGAGCATGCCGACAATAACGTCGATATTCAGGAGTTCATGGTGCAGCCGGTGGGCGCTAAGACCTTCGCCGATGCCCTGCGCATGGGAACCGAAATCTTCCATCACCTCAAGGCAGTCTTGCAGGGCCGTGGCCTGAGCACCTCCGTAGGTGATGAAGGTGGTTTTGCGCCTAACCTGGCGTCCAACGAAGATGCCCTGGGTGCCATTGCCGAAGCGGTGGCCAATGCCGGTTACAAGCTGGGTGAGGACGTGACCCTGGCCCTGGACTGCGCAGCCAGCGAGTTCTACAAGGATGGGAAATATGACCTGGCCGGTGAAGGCAAGGCATTCGACGCTGCGGGTTTCGCTGACTACCTGGCTGGTCTGAGCCAGCGCTATCCGATCATCTCCATTGAAGATGGCATGGACGAATCCGACTGGGCAGGCTGGAAAGTGCTGACCGACAAGATCGGCGAGAAGGTCCAGCTGGTGGGTGATGATCTGTTCGTGACCAATACCAAGATCCTCAAGCGCGGTATCGATGAGAAGATCGGTAACTCGATTCTGATCAAATTCAACCAGATCGGTTCGCTGACCGAGACACTGGAAGCCATTCAGATGGCCAAGGCTGCCGGCTTCACCGCCGTGATCTCGCACCGCTCCGGTGAAACTGAAGACCACACCATCGCCGACCTGGCTGTGGGTACGGCGGCTGGCCAGATCAAGACCGGTTCGCTGTGCCGTTCCGACCGGGTGTCCAAGTACAACCAGCTACTGCGCATCGAAGAACAGCTGGCGGGCAAGGCTCCTTACAACGGCCGTGCCGAATTTCGTGGCTGATAGCCGGTTGCCGGGGAGGTTCTCTGCTTGAAATGGCTCTGGGTGATTTCACTGATCTTGCTTGCCGGGCTGCAGTACCGCCTGTGGGTGGGCGAGGGCAGCTTGGCTCATGTCACCCAGCTCAAGCAGGACATCTCCAGTCAGCAGAGCGAAAACGAAAAACTGCTGGAGCGCAATCGCGTGCTGACAGCAGAGGTCATCGAGCTGAAACAGGGTCTGGAAACCATCGAAGAGCGTGCCCGGCATGAACTGGGCATGGTCAAGGAAGGTGAAACCCTGTTCCAGTTGAGCGGTAATGACTGAGACCACCCCGTCTTTCTGGGTGGTCATTCCCGCTGCGGGCGTAGGCTCGCGCATGCAGGCCGACCGGCCGAAACAGTACCTGTTTCTGGATGGGCGCTGTCTGATCGAACATACCCTTGATTGCTTCCTCACCGAACCCAACTTGCGCGGACTGGTTGTCTGTCTGTCGCCGGATGACGGCTGGTGGCCGGAGCTGACCTGCGCGGCTGACCCGCGCATTACCCGTGCTGGCGGGGGGCGCGAACGCGCTGACTCGGTACTCAACGGCTTGCAGACGCTTGCTTCGCTGGGCGCCGATGAGCAGGACTGGGTGCTGGTGCACGATGCTGCCCGGCCCAACCTCGCTCAGTCCGACCTGCATGCCTTGCTGCATAAGGTGCAGGATGACCCGGTCGGTGGTCTGCTGGCGGTGCCGGTACGCGACACACTGAAACTGGCGGGACCCGATGGTCGAGTCCGCTCGACTCCGGATCGCTCGCTGTTCTGGCAGGCGTATACCCCACAGATGTTCCGGCTGGGTGCGCTGCGCACGGCCTTGAGCGACGCCCTGGCAGCTGGCGCGGTCATCACGGATGAGGCATCTGCCATGGAGTGGGCCGGTCATTCGCCGCAGCTGGTCGAAGGTCGGTCGGACAACATCAAGGTGACCCGGCCGGAAGACCTGGAGTTTCTGCGGCGGCGTTGATCGAAATTTCCGCCTCAGACATCCATTCATCAACAGAAGATTGACCACCGTCAGCTGACT
>JASJKW010000208.1:0-2828 GCA_037621305.1 Pseudomonas sp. | reverse complement strand
AAAACCTGCCAGCATTGCCGCGCGCTTCGGTGCGTGAGTGGCTGTCTGCGGCGCGCAAGGCGGCGTGGGGCCTGTTGTTGATGGTAATTATCCTCGGCGGTATCTACTCCGGGATGTTCACGCCTACCGAAGCAGCAGCCGTAGCAGCAGTATATGCCTGGTTCATCGCGGTGTTCGTATACAAGGACATGACTCTGCGTGAGTGCCCCAAGGTGATTCTGGAGTCGGCCAAGCTCAGCATCATGCTGATGTTCATCATCGCCAATGCCATGCTGTTCGCTCATGTGTTGACCACCGAGCAGATTCCTCAGGCCATCACCGCCTGGGTGACAGCGATGAATCTGTCGCCATGGATGTTCCTGCTGGCCGTGAACATCATACTGCTGATCGCCGGTGCTTTCATGGAGCCATCGGCAATCATCCTGATCCTGGCACCGATCCTGTTCCCGATCGCCATGCAGCTGGGTATCGACCCCATCCACTTGGGGATCATCATGGTGGTGAACATGGAAATCGGTCTGATCACCCCGCCGGTGGGGCTCAACCTGTTCGTCACTTCGGCAGTGACCGGGATGCCGGTAGGTTCGGTAATTCGCGCAGCAATGCCGTGGCTGATGATGCTGCTGTTCTTCCTGGCGGTCATCACCTATGTGCCGGCGATTTCTCTGGCGTTGCCGAATATGCTGGGAATGTGAGGCAGGGGAGAGCGTGTCGTTAACGTGTTGAGCCTGTAAGACTGCAACCAACGCGTCGTGCCTGCCGGTACGGCGCGTTTTTCTTTGGTTGCGAACATCCTCAAGAACCTGATCAGGCATGATGGGGTATGCTCTGATACATGACTCACTTTGCTGGAGAACTGTTATGCCCCGCCTCGTTACCGTCGCCGCCACCCAGATGAGTTGCAGTTGGGATCGCCAGGCCAATATTGCCAAAGCTGAACGGCTGGTACGCCAGGCCGCTGCCCAGGGTGCGCAGATCATTCTGATTCAGGAGTTGTTCGAGACGCCGTATTTCTGTCAGAAACCCAATCCCGAATACCTGCAGCTGGCCACCTCGGTCGAAGATAACCCGGCCATTGCGCATTTTCAGAAGGTGGCGAAGGAGCTGGAGGTGGTGTTGCCGATCAGTTTCTTCGAGCTCAGCGGCCGTGCGCGGTTCAACAGTATCGCCATCATCGATGCCGATGGACGCAATCTCGGTGTGTATCGCAAAAGCCATATCCCCGACGGCCCCGGCTACCACGAGAAGTATTATTTCAACCCGGGCGACACCGGCTTCAAGGTCTGGAAGACTCGTTTCGCGACCATCGGTGTGGGTATCTGCTGGGATCAGTGGTTTCCGGAAAGTGCCCGCGCGATGGCGTTGCAGGGCGCGGAGATCCTGTTCTATCCCACCGCCATTGGCAGCGAGCCGCATGATTCATCGATTACCTCGAAGGATCACTGGCAGCGGGTGCAACAGGGCCATGCCGGGGCCAACCTGATGCCACTGGTAGCCAGTAACCGGGTTGGTCGGGAGGAGCAGGATGGTTATGACATCACCTTCTATGGCGCGTCTTTCATTGCCGATCAGTTTGGTGAAAAGGTGCAGGAAGCCGATACGTCCGAGGGTGTGTTGGTGCACGAATTCGATCTGGATCAGCTGGAGCATATCCGTGCTGCCTGGGGCGTGTTCCGTGATCGCCGGCCGAATCTGTACGGTCCATTGAAAACCCTGGATGGTTCGTTGGAGTCCTGATTCATGTATACCTTGCACAGTACGCCCCGGGCTGACGGTTATGCCATGCCCGCCGAGTGGGCAGCGCACAGCCAGACCTGGATGATCTGGCCGGAGCGCCCGGACAATTGGCGATTGGGCGCCAAGCCGGCTCAGGCCGCCTTTGCCGACGTGGCGCGGGCGATTGCCAGCTTCGAACCGGTGACGGTCGGTGTGTCAGCGGCGCAATATGCCAATGCCAACCTGCAACTGGATCACCCGGCGATCCGCGTAGTGGAAATCAGCAGCGACGATGCCTGGATACGCGACACCGGACCGACCTTTGTCACCAACGGCCAGGGCGGGGTGCGTGGTGTCGACTGGGTGTTCAATGCCTGGGGCGGATTCGACGGAGGATTGTATTGGCCCTGGCAGCGGGACGATCAGGTGGCGGACAAGATCCTCGGACTGGAACGCTGCCCGCGTTACCGCACCGATGGCTTTGTGCTGGAAGGCGGCGCCATTCATGTGGACGGTGAGGGCACTCTGATCACCACCGAGGAATGCTTGCTCAACACCAATCGCAACCCGCATCTGCAGCGCCATGAGGTGGAGCGGATGCTGATGGATTATCTGGGCATTGAGCGGGTGATCTGGCTGCCGGAGGGATTGTACAACGATGAAACCGACGGCCATGTCGACAACTTCTGCTGCTTTGTCCGCCCCGGCGAGGTACTGCTGGCTTGGACCGATGATGAGACCGATCCCAACCATGCCCGCTGCGCGGCAGCGCTGAGGGTACTGGAGAACAGCCGGGATGCGCAGGGACGGGAGCTGACTGTGCATCGCATGCCGATCCCTGGCCCCATCCACGCCACGGCGGAAGAGTGCGTCAGCGTTGACCGGGTCGTCGGCAGCCAGCCGCGCGATCCGTCGATTCGCCTGGCCGGCTCCTATGTCAACTTTCTGATCGTCAATGGCGGCATCATCGCGCCGTCATTCGATGACCCGCAGGATGCGCCGGCGCAGGCCATCCTGGAGTCCCTGTTTCCCGATCGCCGGGTGGTGATGGTGCCCGGGCGGGAAATACTCCTGGGAGGCGGCAATATCCACTGCATTACTCAGCAGCAGCC
>JASJKW010000207.1:0-21347 GCA_037621305.1 Pseudomonas sp. | reverse complement strand
CGCAGGGTGTGCGATACGGGGTACTTTCTTATAGCTAGAAAACCGAAGAAAAATGGCGAGTAGAGACTCGCCATTTTTCGTTATGTCTTCGACGTATCCAGCTTAAACCGAACCGCGAAGCCGCAGTGAGTTGAATACAACGGACGCTGAACTCAGACTCATCGCCAGGGCTGCAAACATCGGTGACAGAAGCAGCCCGGCAAACGGGTACAGAACGCCAGCGGCCAGCGGAACGCCTAGCGCATTATAAATAAACGCAAAACCCAGGTTCTGCTTCATATTAAGAACAGTCTTGTTTGACAGATCCCGGGCAATCGAGATACCCCGCAGATCTCCTTTTACCAAGGTGACTTGCGCACTGTTCATCGCTACGTCCGTCCCGGTTCCCATAGCAATACCGACATTCGCCTTGGCCAGTGCCGGAGCATCATTGATGCCGTCGCCCGCCATCGCAACGATGCAGCCTTCGGACTGCAGCTTGTCCACCAGCTCCAGTTTATCGGCCGGCTTCACTTCACCATGTATTTCATCAATGCCTAACTGGGCGGCGACCGCTTTGGCCGTTGAGATACCGTCACCGGTGGCCATGATGACCCTGATTCCTGCTGCTTTGAGCGCCTGTACCGCTTCTGGGGTGCTCTTCTTGATGGGATCGGAAACGGCGAGCAGACCGACCAGTGTGCCGTCCAACGCCAGGTACATTACACTCGCGCCCCTTGTCCTGAGCCCCTCGGCGGTATCAGCCAGGCCATCAACATTGATGTTATCCAGTTGCATGAGTGCAGTATTGCCCAGCAGCAGTATTTTGCCTTCGACCTGACCGCGTACCCCTATGCCACTACCCGAGTCAAAGTCATCCACCGGGCTTAGCACTAGATTACGTTCACGCGCCGCGTTGACAATAGCATCAGCCAGAGGGTGTTCACTGCCCTGGTCGAGACTGGCAGCCAGGCGCAAGATTTCATCGGTGTCCATATCGCCAGCGGAAACAGCTTGATCGAATGCGGGTCGACCTTCCGTCAAGGTACCGGTCTTGTCTACGATGAGCGTATCGACTTTGCGCAGATTTTCTATCGCTGCTGCATCACGAAACAACACACCCTGAGTCGCACCTCGTCCGGTAGCTACCATTACCGACATCGGCGTTGCGAGCCCCAGTGCACACGGGCAAGCAATGATCAGGACAGCGACCGCATTGATCAGACCGTAGACCCAGCTTGGTTGCGGGCCGAATATGCCCCATACGATCAAGGTAAGAATGGCGATAACGACCACCGCCATGACAAAGTAGCCCGCCACCAGATCGGCCATCCGCTGCATTGGCGCTCTCGAGCGCTGAGCTTGAGCCACCAACTGGACAATCTGGGATAGCACAGTGGCCGAGCCGACTTTCTCGGCACGAATTACAAGCGCACCAGAGGTGTTCATCGTTGCCCCTATGACCCTATCGCCGAGACGCTTGCTGATGGGTAACGATTCACCCGTTAACATGGACTCATCGAGAGAACTTGCACCCTCCTCAACAATGCCATCGACCGGAACTTTTTCACCGGGCCGTACGCGCAGACGGTCACCTTCATGCACATGCGTCAGGGGTACATCTTCCTCGGTCCCGTCTGCATTGATGCGGCGAGCAGTCTTGGGCGCGAGACCAAGCAATGATCGGATCGCAGCGGATGTCTGGGAGCGTGCGCGAAGCTCCAGAACCTGGCCGAATAACGTAAGGGATATGATCACCACGGCAGCTTCAAAGTAAACCGCCACACGCCCCATGGACATGAAGGTTTCCGGAAATATTCCCGGAGCGACCGTTGCCAGCGTGCTGTAGACGAAAGCAGCACCAGTACCCAAACCGATGAGCGTCCACATGTTGGGACTGCGGTTGACCACGGACTGCCAGCCCCGGACGAAGAATGGCTGTCCGGCCCAGAGCACAACCGGAAGTGACAGTATCAGCTCTATCCACGTTTGCGTCGCCATCTCGAACCAGCCAAGCTGTGGTCCAAACATAGCGAGCACAGTGACAATGACGGAAAACGGTAATGTCCACCAGAACCGTCTCGAAAAATCATCCAGCTCAGGATTGTCGTCTTCCAAACTGGGCATCAGGGGCTCAAGAGCCATGCCGCATTTAGGGCAGCTGCCGGGATGATCCTGTCGTATTTCTGGGTGCATCGGGCAGGTATAAATTGTGCCGCTCGCCGCTTCTGAGGGAGACGGCGATTTTGGCGAAAGAAACTTCTCAGGGTCATGCTGGAATCTATCCATGCACTTGGTGCTGCAGAAGTAGTAAGTTTTACCCGCATGCTCAACATGGCGGGCAGAGTCTGCCGTTACTCGCATGCCGCAGACCGGGTCTGTAAGCCCTGAGCCCGTGTTGGAGGGAGCATGATGATGACAATGAGAATCAGAATTATCGTGCGCCATGGATAAGCACCTTTTCAAATAAGCAGGCAGTTTGCACCGCGTATTAAGCGGTTTCTTAAAGGAGGAGATTACATGAATCATGATGCCATAAGCTTATTAGTTAAAGATGACCAGGCTGCTCCCGCAAGCATTACATTTTAGTCATGTTATGCGAACAACGCTTTTCTCACCGATATAACCTAGCTTCCGGCCACCAACATTACATATTTGTCATTTTCTGGTCATGTTGTGGGCAGATTTCAGACTATAAAATTGATATTGACGACAATGAAATGGACTGGCTTCCTTGGCCTGAACTGTAGAGCGGAGTGGAACGATGAAGATTCTCATCGTAGAAGATGAAGTAAAAACTGGGGATTATATCCGGCAGGGCCTCATGGAATCCGGCTTTGTGGTAGATCTCGCCCGGACCGGGCTCGATGGTCACCACCTGGCGCTTACCGGCTCGTATGACTTGATTGTCCTTGATGTAATGCTGCCTGATGTGGATGGCTGGCGAATTATGCAGTCATTGAGAGAGGCCAGATCCATCACGCCTGTGTTATTTCTCACCGCAAGGGACAGTGTAGAAGACCGGGTCAAGGGTCTGGAATTGGGAGCGGACGACTATCTGGTCAAGCCTTTTGCCTTCTCGGAGCTGCTGGCACGAGTACGCACATTGTTACGGCGCGGTACTGCGCCGGTTTTTCAGGATCAACTCCAGGTGGCTGACCTGGTACTGGATATACCTCGCCGCCGCGCACAGCGACATGCAACGAGGATCAACCTGACCAATAAGGAATTCGCCCTGCTTGAACTCCTTGTGCGGCGCCAAGGGGAAGTGTTGCCACGCTCATTGATCGCTTCCCAGGTGTGGGACATGAATTTTGACAGTGACACCAATGTCATCGATGTTGCTATCCGGCGGCTGCGCGCGAAGATCGATGATGATTTTGAACCAAAGCTGATTCATACCGTACGCGGCATGGGTTATATGCTTGACGTGACACAGCCAGGTTAGCCCATGAAAAGACGCCCGCTATCTCTGGTCGTTAGACTCACCGTCTCCATTGGCGCTGTGATAACCGCTGTTCTCCTCACCTTTGGCTGGATGATGGAGCGCTCTATCAATAATCATTTCGTCCAGCAGGATGTGGATGAGCTCAATTCAGTAGTTCAGGCGTTGCAATACCTCCTCGCGACCGTACCGGCCGATATACCCGCCGACGAGCTGCATCAGCGTCTCGCTAGCGTGGTAACAGGCCATCGTAACGCCCAATACCGAATCAGCACCGATAGCGGGTCATTGATCTACTCAACACCGGGTTTCAATCTGGACACGTTCGCCCGCACTGCCCGACCTGTAGAAGAAATCACTATCGATACGGTTGAGAACTGGAATGATCATCAGGAAGCCTTTCGTGGTGCGGTCTTGTGGATTGAATCAGACAGGCTTGAAGGCACAGCCAAGTTCAGACTCGCGGTCGCCACAGGTATCGACTTTCATCTGCATTACCTGGACGGCTTTCGGAACCACCTTCGGATTGTCACCCTTGCCGCGTGCTTGATAGCTCTTCTGGCAACCTGGTTCGCGGTTTACCAGGGACACGCTCCTATTCGACGTATCAGCCGAGAGATGAGACGCATCAGGTCTGATCAGATGGATTTTCGCCTTGAACCGCGATCCGTCCCCGCCGAGTTGGTAGAGCTGACGATTTCCTTCAATGAAATGATTGGCAGGCTTGAAGATGTATTCCGACGCCTATCGGATTTTTCCGGTGACATCGCGCACGAACTGCGCACACCCATTACCAATTTGAGAACCCATACTGAGGTAGCGCTAACCCAGGCGCGCAGCGTGGAGCAGTACCGGGAAGTGCTGTATTCAAACCTCGAAGAATATGATCGCATGGCCAAGATGGTCGGTGACATGCTTTTCCTGGCTCAGGCTGATAATCAGCTGCTGAAACCGGAACTGGTCGATATCGATCTTCAGTCAGAGCTGAGAAACCTGTTCGATTATTTCAGCGCCTGGGCAGAAGAGCGGGAGGTGCTGTTAGAAAATACCGGAGAGCAAGTTCATGTCCTTGGCGACCGACTAATGATCCGTCGCGCCTTGAGTAACTTGCTGTCCAATGCAGTCCGGCATACGCCAGAGGGGCAGAGCGTAACCACAACCCTTCAAGTGAACTCCGGTAACGTAAGAATCCGCATACAGAACCCAGGGCCACCTATACCTGAAGAGCATTTGAATCATATTTTTGAACGATTCTACAGGCTCGACGCATCCCGCCAACGTAGCAGCGAAGGTGCCGGGCTGGGCTTGGCCATCACGAAATCGATTATCGAAGCCCACGGCGGGAAGATCAGAGCGTTCTCCACAACGGAGGCAACCACGTTTGAGGTTCAATTACCTCTAAAAATGGAGTAGATGACGACATTGCTGCCCTGGAGCTCGGCAACCACAGCGCAGCGGCCAGGAATTACGCTGCCATACTCTCGCATTCCTCTGCACATTTCTTGCAAGCTTCCGCGCATTCTTGACAGTGATCCATCTGATGTTTCCCGCATTCCTCTGCACAGGCCCGGCACACCTTCGCACACAGCGCACAAAACTCCTTGGCCAGCTCACTATCACGGCTCATTAATACGGCCGCCAGCGAACAAATATCTGCGCAGTCCCGATCAAGCTCAATGCAACGAGCCATCGCTTTCACGTCTTCCTCACGCAGACACGCGGAAGCGCACATTTCGCATGCCTGAGCACATGTCCAACATGCCTGGATACAGGACTGATACATGGAATTAGTCATTGCGTTCTCCGGAATCGTTGTTCCATCGTTAAACATAGTTGCTTGAGAGCTCCTTCAAGAGTCGCCCACATGAAATACGACCGACATGAACTGACCCCGTTCAGGCGATCTTCATTACAATTCTGTAAGGAACATAACCCTTCGCTTTTATTTCAGTAGTATCTCGGTGCGTTTTGTAGTGACGGATGGCCCAACCCCGATCTCTGACATAAATGTCATTTTCAGGTCAGGCTCAAGTCAGGTTACTTTCCATATACTCTGTGTAAATACGGCAAGAACCATAGGAAGGTTACATTGTGGTTTAGCTGCTTATAGATTAGCTATGAAGGCGATTATGCGACTCTTGCTCCTGCTATTAGCGCTTACGTTTCCCATTAATGGGATCGCGCAACTGTATATGTCAACATGGCCGTCAATGCATCACGCCACGCTTGATGGTGAATCTGAATGTCATGGCGCGCAGGCGCAGCAGGACAAGCCCCCCGTCTGCAAAGCAGAACACCAATGCAACCTAGCTAGCCTTCTTCAAGTCCTTGCGGGAAAAGCACAGGCGATCCCCTTGGCAAAGCCCATACCTATTCCATACGTCCGCTCACTCCTCGCTCGAAGCCCAGACAGCGTCTGGCATCCACCCCGTACACAACTGATCTGATTCAAGTCTCAGCCTGGATTTAATACCCCGGGCTGGTTACTGCGCGCCTTTGGCTCGCATGGATGATCAGGAATTTAACATGAGATCTAATAAACCTAGGGCTCCGCTCTGCGCGGTAACCTTGATCGCGGGTGTGCTGTTATACCCAACATTCGCGGCGGCATTAACGCTGGAACAAGCTTTGCAGTTAGCCGAACAGACGGCTCCTTCGCTGGAGGCCAGGGCAGCAGATGTGCAAGCTGCGCAAAGCTCGGCGGTCTTTGCTGGCGAACTCCCCGACCCGAAACTGACGCTCGGGTTGCAAAGTGTGCCTATCGAAGGCGAGTCACGCTGGCGGGCAGACAGGGACGCCATGACCATGCAGATGATCGGAGTGATGCAAGAGGTTCCAAACCGTGCCAAAAGACGGGCGCGAACTGAAGCAGCACAAGCCGGCATTGAGGCCCGTGGTGTCCAGCAGTTTGCGGAGCTTTTAAATGTCCGCCAGCAAACTGCCGAAGCATGGCTTGCCGCCTTCGCAATCGAGCAAAAGCTGACTCTTTTCAAGGGTTTTTACCATGAGAATCAGCTTTTCTCGCAAGCTATCAAAGCGCGTATTGCCGGAGGGGCAGGCCAGACAGCAGATAGCGTCCTGCCCCAGCAAGAGGCCGCCTTGCTCGCCGAAAAAGAGGATGAGCTGTTAACCATGCGGACAATTGCGCGAGCCGAGCTCCGTCGTTGGATAGGTGATGCTGCAAGCCAGAGTCTTACCGGCGACTGGCCCGAATGGCGAGCTGATCCGGCGTCGTATCAGCAGAACCTGCAACGCCGCCCTGCCTTACTTGCCTACGAACCTATGACACGCGAAGCAGAGGCCAAGGTGCGCCAGGCTATCGCCGAGAAAACGCCGGATTGGAGCTGGGGCGTCGATTATCTTCGCCGCGGCAATGAGTTCAGCGACATGGTGAATCTCAGCGTCAGCTTTGACCTGCCTATTTTCACCGGCTCCCGTCAGACCCCCAAAATTGCGGCCGAGCGCGCAAAACTCAGCCAGTTAGAGGCGGAACGTGAAGTAGCCCTCCGTATACACACCCAGCAACTTGCCGCCGATCTGGCTGAGTACCAGCGCCTCGACCGCGCTCTGGCGCGCCTTGATCAGACGTTATTACCTTTGGCCGAGGAGAAGGCTCGCCTTTCTCTGGCTGACTACAGCGCCGGTACCGGTGAGCTTACCTCGGTGATCGATGCACGACGCCAACTGGTCGACACACGTCTGCGCCGCGTGGATGCAGCGCGCGACAGAACGCTCAGCAACGCTCGTCTGCACTTCGCCTCTGGAGATACCCAACCATGACCACCCCATTCAAGCGCATTGCTTTCAGTCTCAGTTCTTCCTTGATCATCATAGTCGCAACTATAGCCAGCTTGCCTACAGCAAGCTTTGCTTCTGAAATAGCAGACAGGGAGGTGTTGTATTGGTACGACCCCATGATGCCGCAACAGAAGTTTGATAAGCCCGGCAAATCCCCTTTTATGGACATGGATCTCGTGCCTCGATATGCAGACGAAGCCGGTAATGGTGCAACCATGAGCATTGATCCAGGTATCACGCAGAACCTCGGTATGCGACTGGCCACTGTACAGCGTGAGTCGATGAACCAGTCATTCAGGGCAGCAGCCACATTGGCGTTCAATGACAGGGATGTGGCGATAGTGCAGGCACGCAGCAGTGGCTTTGTCGAGCGCGTTTACGACCTTGCCCCAGAGGATGTCATCGCCAAAGGCGCCCCCCTGGTGGATATCCTCGTGCCTGCCTGGGCAGCGGCTCAGGAAGAGTACCTGGCTATCAGTAAGGTAGGCGATGCACAGCTGCTCGCAGCCGCGAAACAACGGTTACGGCTTGCGGGTATGCCGACAGAAACGATAGAACAGCTGCAAAGAAGCGGCAAGGCACGCCCGGTCTGGACAGTGACAAGCCCAATAGGCGGGACATTGAAGACGCTGGATGTGCGTCAGGGCATGACCGTACAAGCGGGTGAATCTTTGGCCAGCGTTAATGGGCTGGACACCGTCTGGCTGGAAGTTGCGGTACCCGAGGCGCAGGTTACAAACCTGGCTCCGGGACAAAGCATCACCGTGCACCTGCCCGCCTTTGCAGGCGAACCGCTTGAAGCAACCATTCAGTCGCTGTTGTCGCAGGCCAATCTGGACAGCAGAACGGTGCGCGTTCGTGCTGAGCTGCCCAATCCCGAGCAACGACTTCGCCCGGGCATGACCGCCGAAGTGACACTGAACCGGAACATAGAGCATGCGCTGGTCGTTCCTGCGGAAGCGGTTATTCGCACCGGTCGGCGTGCCTTGGTCATGCTGGCTGAAGCAGAGGGACGTTACCGCCCCATCGAGGTGCGTACCGGGCGCGAGCTCGGCGACAAGACCGAGATACTCGACGGCCTGGAGGCTGGCCAGACAGTCGTCGCCTCTGGCCAGTTTCTGCTCGACTCCGAGGCAAGCCTACGCGGTTTGACCGCGCAAACACTGGAAGACGTTGATCATGCTCATGGGCCAGTCCTGCATGAGGCCGAAGGCGAGGTCGTCGGCCTGGAAGATGGCATGGTTGGCCTGTCGCATGGGCCGTTCAAGACCCTGCATATGCCTGGGATGACCATGGCCTTTCCGGTCGCGGATGCGTCCCTGCTTGAAGGTGTCCAAGTGGGCAGTCGCGTGCGTGTTGCGGTGCGTGAGAGCGACGAGGGACTGATCATTGAACACATCGAAACACTGGAGGCCCCAGAATGATTGCTGTCATTATCCGGTGGTCGGTAGCCAACCGTTTCCTGATCCTGTTAGCCACGCTGTTTTCTGTGGCATGGGGGGTCTGGTCAGTCAAGAATACGGCAATGGATGCGCTGCCTGACCTGTCCGATGTTCAGGTCATCATCCGTACGCCCTTTCCGGGGCAGGCGCCACAAATTGTCGAAAATCAGGTGACCTACCCGCTGACGACAACCATGTTGTCCGTGCCGGGGGCCAAGACTGTTCGTGGCTACTCCTTCTTCGGCGATAGCTTCGTTTACGTCCTGTTCGAGGACGGCACTGATCTCTATTGGGCTCGCTCACGGGTGCTGGAGTATCTGAGTCAGGTGCAAAGCCGCCTGCCTGCTACCGCCAAGCCCGCTCTGGGGCCTGACGCTACCGGGGTGGGCTGGATTTACCAGTATGCGCTGGTAGACCGCACGGGAAATCATGACCTCGCCCAATTGCGCTCGTTGCAAGACTGGTTCCTGCGCTACGAGCTCAAGACTCTGCCCAATGTTGCGGAAGTAGCCCCCATAGGTGGAATGGTTAAACAGTACCAGGTTGTCCTAGATCCGGTGCGTATGGCTAGCAGAGGGATAACTCAGCAACAGATCGCCCAGGCTATCGACGAAGCCAACCGGGAGACAGGCGGTAGTGTCCTGGAGCTCGCGGAAACGGAATTCATGGTGCGTGCGACGGGATATCTGCAAACCTTGAACGACTTTCGCGCCATCCCCCTGCGTCTCGACAGCGGAGTCCCCGTGACCCTGGGGGACGTAGCACATATCCAACTCGGCCCAGAGATGCGTCGCGGGATAGCCGAGCTTGATGGCGAAGGTGAGGTGGTGGGAGGAGTTGTTATCTTGCGTAGCGGCAAGAACGCACGGGAAACCATCGCCGCAGTCCAGAGCAAACTTGATGAGCTTAAGGCCAGCCTCCCTGAGGGGGTCGAAATCGTCACGACCTATGACCGCAGTAAGCTGATTGATAGTGCGGTCAAAAACCTCAGCTCCAAACTCATTCTAGAATTCATCATCGTGGCACTGGTATGTGCGCTTTTCTTGTGGCATTTGCGATCATCCCTGGTGGCGATTGTTTCCTTGCCCATCGGCATCCTGATTGCTTTTATCATCATGCAGCGCCAGGGCATCAACGCCAACATCATGTCCTTGGGCGGCATCGCCATTGCGATTGGGGCGATGGTGGATGCGGCCATCGTCATGGTTGAAAACACGCACAAACATATCGAAAGCTGGCACCGAGAGCATCCTGACTCCACCTTGAAAGGCGAGGCGCACTGGAAGGTGATCACCGATGCGGCCGTCGAGGTTGGGCCTGCGCTGTTTTTCTGCCTGTTGATCATTACCCTTTCATTCATCCCGGTGTTCACTCTCGAAGCTCAGGAAGGCCGGTTGTTTGGCCCGCTGGCTTTCACCAAAACCTATGCCATGGCAGCGGCCGCTGGCTTATCTGTCACCTTGGTGCCGGTGCTGATGGGGTATTGGATTCGAGGAAAAATTCCAAACGAACACCGCAACCCGCTTAATCGAGGCCTCATCAAAATGTATGAGCCCGTTCTCGACGCAGTCCTACGTTGGCCAAAAACAACCTTGATGGTGGCAGTTCTGGTTTTTCTAACCGGCTTATGGCCTGCATCTCAGCTGGGTGGTGAATTCCTGCCACCCATGGACGAGGGAGACCTGCTGTACATGCCTACAGCGCTCCCCGGGTTATCCGCAAACAAAGCATCGGAGTTATTGCAGCAGACGAATCGGCTTATCAAAACAGTTCCGGAAGTTGCGCATGTATTCGGCAAAGCGGGCCGCGCCGACACTGCCACCGACCCGGCGCCGTTGGAGATGTTTGAAACAACTATCCAGTTCAAGCCCAAGGAAGAGTGGCGGCCAGGCATGACAGCTGAAAAGCTGGTGGAGGAGCTGGATCAGACAGTACAAGTACCCGGCTTGGCTAACCTCTGGATACCACCGATACGTAACCGCATCGATATGCTCGCAACGGGTATCAAAAGCCCGATAGGCGTAAAGGTTTATGGCACCGACCTTGCGCAGATTGAAAAAACCACCAAAGCAATTGAGGACATAGCAAAAACGATACCAGGCGTCACCATGTCGTTGGCGGAGAGACTTACCGGCGGGCGCTACATTGACGTGGATATTGATCGGCAGACGGCAGCACGTTACGGCCTGAATATCGCTGATGTGCAGGCCATAGTAGCAGGCGCTATCGGTGGCCAGACCATTGGTGAAACCGTCGAGGGGCTCGCTAGATACCCCATCAACCTGCGTTATGGACGCGAATGGCGCGACTCATTGGGGACGTTGCGTGAACTTCCGATATTTACGCCGCAAGGCGCGCAGATTACCTTGGGTACCGTTGCTAAAATCCAGGTGGTTGATGGGCCACCGATGCTCAATAGTGAAAACGCCAGATTATCAGGCGTGGTTTATATTGACGCGCGCGGCCGGGACATGGCTGCGGTTGTTAACGACCTGAAAGAAAGGGTCAGCGAGAGCGTTGAGATCGGAGCGGGTATGAGTATCAACTATTCGGGCCAGTTCGAATTCATGGAGCGCGCTAATGCCAAGCTGAAGCTTGTCGTACCTGCCACGATGCTGATCATCTTTGTACTGCTCTACCTGATATTTTCACGTATTGGCGAAGCAATGCTGATCATGGTGACCTTGCCTTTTGCGCTCACGGGTGGCGTCTGGTTCTTGTACCTGTTGGGCTATCACTTCTCTATCTCTACTGGCGTCGGCTTTATTGCGTTGGCAGGCGTCTCGGCAGAATTCGGAGTGATCATGCTCTTGTATTTGAAAAACGCCTGGGTTGAAAGGCTGGAAAAAGGCGCTCAGGGCGAAGGCGATCTACTTGATGCAATTCATGAAGGGGCCGTACAGCGGGTACGCCCGAAGGCCATGACAGTTGCGGTTATTATCGCTGGGCTATTGCCCATACTCCTGGGAAGCGGCACCGGCAGCGAAATCATGAGCCGTATTGCCGCTCCCATGGTAGGTGGAATGATCACCGCCCCTCTACTATCCCTGTTTGTATTGCCAGCAGCTTATTTGCTTATGCACCGCAAGCGCTCAAGATCTTTAACGACACAACCGACCAGTAAATATGGAGAATATTGATGAGACTCATATCTATAAGTATAGCAATGCTATTGTTAACGCCTATTTCTGCCACAGCGGCGGAGCAACCAGGAAAAAACAAACACATGAGTCATAACGCGACGAGTCAAAGTGCATCCGAATCAATCGCCATAGCCAGCGGAACGGTTAAAAAGATTAATTTGGAAAGCGGAATGATGGTGATCGCCCACGGTCCCGTTGAATCTTTAGGCTGGCCGCCAATGACCATGGGCTTCAAAGCTTCACCTGATCTAATGCGAGACTTGAAAGAAAGAGATGTAATCGAGTTCGAGTTCACATCCAGTGGAATGCATTCGACCATAATCAGTATTGATAAAATGTAAACGAGGGAAGCGGCTGTCATTTATGGCGGTCGCTGTTTCAACCGGCTCGTTGGCGGCCGCATCAGTTAGTCCTGAATTAATCTGCAACATACAGCTACTGCTTCAACTGTAGGTGCTGATCGACAATATCCAGCAAGGTATATCCCACCGTGGGTTCTACCAGAGCCAGTCCGAAGTCATCGAGGATGAGTAGATGGACTCCCGAAGGCGAGCGCCCGCCGACGGCAGCAGGCCCGGTTGCTCGTAGTAGCAGACCGTCACCGCCTTAGTGTCTGTTGTCTTGGCTAACTGACTAATGGTGTACTCGTCGTGCTCATCGCTGCTTGACCCTATAGCCGCTATAACCTCCAAACTAGCCGTAATCAGCACACCTGAGGATCGGTCATGGATAGTTGCTGCGAAGATAGGGCGAGCGAACTGGCACAGCTACGCGACCAGCAGAGCCGCGTGCTCTATATCCATCTGTGCTGTAGCCATTGCCGACAAAGACTGGCGCAAGTACTGTGACTGCTTTATCAGGAGTTTTATATGCGAGCACTGGAAAACAAGATACCTCCGCCGATTGTGACCGCCCTCTTCGGGCTGCTAATGTGGTTGGCTGCCCACTATATGCCGGGCCTTGACCTGCCGTATTTGGGGCGGGTGTTGATGGCGCTGTTCGTTTTGGCCGTAGGCGTTTGCTTCAGTGTGGCCGGAGTTCTGTCGTTTCGGCAAGCTCAGACCACCGTCAATCCCTTGAAACCTGAAACTGCATCGGCGCTGGTACGATCGGGTATCTATCAGTACTCACGCAACCCGATGTACGTCGGCTTTGCCCTGTTGCTGCTGGCCTGGGCTTGTTATCTGGCATCACCGTTGGCGTTGCTTGGGGTGCTGGGATTTGTTCTGTATATGAATCGCTTCCAAATCAGCCCTGAGGAGCGCGCCCTGACAACCCTGTTCGGCGGCAAGTTCCGGGCCTATCAAGCCCAAGTGCGTCGCTGGCTCTAACGTCGGCTTAGGGGTGGGTCAGGTTCATCAGCGGAGTGGATCACAACCACTGGAATGAAAGGGGCAAATCCTCCAGCCCGCGTGGGTTACGATCGCTGAAACTGGGTGTCGCATCACCGGAATACACAATAACAGCGAAGTCTTCTATTCAGATGGCGACGGCCGCGATTCATGATAATGATACGTCATGATGTCTACGCAGAAAATACACGATAGCTTTCAAGCTAGAGCAGTCGCTAGCAGAAGAGTAATGCTCGATGGAAGATTCAGTTGCTGCCGACAAGCCTTCACTCAAGAGCAACGACGGCAGCTGAAACCACAGGCATAGAAGTGAATTTCCATATCTGGATATAATATCGCTCGCTTCCCTAGCTAGAGATCGCGACCAGATCATAGATCCAGGCCATCACCCTCCGTCTCCTGGGCACTTGGTACCGGAGGTACGATACTCAAGGATACGCAGCTCATCGTTGGAATCTTTGTATGCCATCTGAGCTGGCATGACACCACAACCTATATTTCTGGAGGTAAGATGTAGGACTTTTTCTACATCAAGTTTCATTCCGTATCGGTAGTGTTCCGTTTCCGGTGGATTCTTGCCCATTGACAAGGCGTATTCGCGCCACTTCTTCTCATTTTTTTTGATCATTTCACCATAAACAGTATCAGTACTCCCCTCAGCCAGCGCGAAAGAAGAAAAAAACATAATAGAGAAAGCCGCAATTTTATTTATCATTCCAATATCCCTGCTCTACTTAAAATTAATAAAAGGTATAATGTCATATGAACCTGTCATCAAAATGAAGTAGACATTACAAAACTGCAATCTCACATATTTGTTTGAATTATCCCTCATCCCAAACCATGCCCTCAGCATGGACAATGACAAGGATTACATAATTGTAATTCTGTCGTCATCTTGTGTTCAGATTTAACATCCTATAGTTAACACGACCTGAAATCCTACAATCACCGTCAGGAATGCCCATGAAGACTATAACCACTATTTTTGCTCTCCTTTTTTCTTTCACCATCGCCGCGACAGCACATGCAGAGGATGGAAGCATGCGCTATAGAGAGATGGTGGAAGATTTGCGTGAACAAAACAAAGAGCGTAGCGAAGCCAAACAATCGCAAAAAAATGAAGAGCAGATAACTCGGAACAGCGAAGAAGAATCAGACTCTACAAAGAAAAGGAAGTGACAGATTCACGCTGTTCATCCCCAAAACCTGGGCCCAGTCAGAGTTTTATGTTCCTCTGATTGGGCTATTTCAAGATCAAAAGCCCGCCAGCGGCACGCTGATGTCTTCCTTGTCGACATGCTACGCCGATTGAAAAAACGACATCGACAGCCTCTCAAGCCAAGCCGGTAAATGCTTATTACATACCTGCTGCTCCCCCGCCTGTGTCAACCTCCGGAATCGCCGTCGCACCAACAGTTATTGTGCGCTGACTGAAGCAGCACCCCACCCCCAAAAATGACGAAATTGTAATTTAGCATTAATTTTATCGTCAGCCTTCGCGTGCATAATGGATGCTTCCTGTCAGACTCAGTGTGTTTCCTCAGAACGAGGATGACCGAAGATCAAAAAGTCTTTCGAAGGTATGAAATAATGAAACCTGAAATCAAAATTAAATCGTAAGACTAAGCGCCATAACTGAAACTGTAGCCAAGGTATATCCATGAGAGTCCTGATTATTGAAGACGAGATTAAAACAGCGGAATATCTCCACCAAGGGCTCAGCGAATGCGGCTACACCGTCGAAGTTGCCTTGAATGGTATTGACGGCCTACATATATTCAAAAACCATGATTTCAGCCTGGTAATTCTGGATGTTAACTTGCCTGGCGCAGATGGTTGGACTGTATTAAAAGAAATACGCCGCACAAGCGACGCCCGCGTGATGATGTTAACTGCAAGCGGAAGACTTTCAAGTAAGGTCAAAGGTCTCGATTTGGGTGCTGATGACTATCTCGTAAAGCCGTTCGAATTCCCAGAACTGGTTGCAAGAATCAGATCGCTATTAAGAAGAAGTGAAAAAATAACCGAAAACGATTCATTGAATGTTGCTGATCTGACGCTTGACCACATCGGTCACCGCGCATATCGAGCCGGGCTACGTATTGATCTGACTGGGAAAGAATTTTCTCTTTTACAGCTATTAATGCGCAATCCAGGCGTTGTTATGACGCGAACTCAAATAACCTCCCTAGTCTGGGATATAAATTTTGACTGTGATACCAATGTCGTGGACGTATTCATTCGCAGGCTTCGTGCAAAAATTGACGAGCCCTTCGATAAGAAACTGATCCATACTCTACGCGGAGTCGGATATGTCCTTGAGGATCGGACGTGAATAAGCCGCTCAGTCTGTCACTACGTATAGGGCTTGCCGTCAGCATAATGGGGTCGGCTCTAGTAGTTCTTATTTTCAGCCAATCATGGTTGGCATTGCGCTCTCAACTGGAAATAATTGCCGAGTCCAAGCTCGAACAAAAACTAGAACAAATTGAGCACAGCATATTAGAATTTAGCCCAGCGGCAATCGGAGATATCAGCCCACACAAGATGGGTGATCTTATTTCCGGGCACCCAGAACTGAGCTTGTTAGTATGCGGCGCCGACAAGTCAGATAGTCCTGAATTCACCGTTGGCCTGGTTCCCAGAGCTATAACCAATTTCATCCAATGCAACAAAGGGCGTGACCATTATACGAGCAGTTTCAATCAAGACGGAGTTAATATATTAATAGCCAATGCCAGTTTTCGGATTCCTGAAAGCAATGAAGAAATACAGTTAACATTAATTAGTGACCGTGTAGAAGACATTCATTTACTTGCTGCTTACCGAAACTCCACTTTAATGGCTCTGCCAATTTTTTTAATCATTATTGGAATGGGAGCATGGTGGATCGTGAAACGTGGCCTAGCCCCTCTTAACACCTTCCGCGATTTAACATCAGCCGTTACCACGAACGAGCTTAAAGGAAGAATAAAATGTCAGGGTCTTCCATCAGAATTGAATAAGCTTGCCGACAGCGTAAATCTAATGCTGGAACGGCTTGAGAACGGGGTACAGCAACTTTCCGACTTTTCGGACGATTTGGCCCATGAGCTGCGCTCCCCGATTACAAATTTGATGGGCAAAGCCCAAGTAGCACTATCAAGAGATAGGACGTCTAGTCAGTACAAGGAAACATTGGAATCATGTGTAGAGGAGCTCGAACGAGTTTCCCGCATTGTTTCTGACATGCTCTATCTTGCACAAACCACGCAGTCAGACACCACCGGCTTTGACACACAGTCATTGAACAAAGAAGCCATCCATATAGTTAGCTTATTTATTGCGATTGCAGAAGAAAAGAAGGTTAGATTGTCAGTATTGGATGGCGATTCGGACAGCTTTATTGTAGGTGACAAGCTCATGATTCAGAGAGCAATTTCCAACTTACTATCCAATGCCATAAGACACGCACCTGTAGACAGTACTGTATCCATCAAAGTCAGAGATCGTAACAACCAAGTATCGCTGTCTGTATCCAATGAAGGTGCCGGTATTTCCGAACAACATGTACGCAACATCTTCAAACGTTTTTATCGTGTTGATAGTGGCCGCGCCCGAGCTGAGGGGGGGATTGGCCTTGGTCTGGCTATGGTTCAGTCAATTATGGAGTTCCACCAAGGCAGCGTCACTGTAGATACCAGTACATCAGGCCCTACGGTATTCCATTTATGGTTCCCGAAGCCACATTGAGTAACGAAGCAATCAGTCCTGACCTAGACAACAGTTTGGAGAGTAAACATGCGTGGTGAACCAGGTAATGCCCGACCAAAGAAACCGAAACAGTGTGGGCTTTTGTGTTTCGCTATCATAATCGCCTGGTTAGCGATCCCGTCTGCACATGCGCAGACTGACAATTCGTTGTCATTGGGCGAAGCGATATCTCACGCCATAGCCCGCAATCCGGATCTGCCGATCTTCGATCTTCGCATCAGAGCATTGGACGGAAGTCGTATGACCGCTGGGCAGCTACCCGCTTACGAGCTGGGCCTGGAAACAGAAGGGATTGTGGGTAGTGGAGATCAAGGAGTCGACACTGCCGAATACACGCTCTCGCTATCATCCGTTCTGGAGATGGGCGGCAAGCGCCAAGCCCGCATCGGCATTGTCGACGCCGAGTATGATTTGGTTGAAGCAGAACGGCGGGCCGACGTACTGGACCTGCTCGGAAGGGTCACTCAGACGTTCATCTCCACGTTAGCTATTCAGGAAAAGATTCGCGTCTCAGCTGAAGCCGTTGACATATCCGAGGCCAGCTATGAAACCGTCGCGCGGCGGGCACAGCAAGGCGCGACTTCTGAAGCGGACGTTTTTCGTGCGAAAGCGGCGCTTGCGGAATCCCGGATTGAGCTGGCAAATCTCACCGCGAATTACGAGGTTCAAAAAGCGAATCTAGCAGCAAGTTGGGGCGAGACGACGGCAGATTATTCGCGCCTCCACGGCGATTTGTTTCGATTCGAAGCCTCCGGCAGCTTCGAGAGTCTATTCGAACGTACAGCCAACAACCCAAACATCGAAGTGTTCGCCAATGAACAGCGAGTTCGAGAGGCAGAGGTTCAACTGGCTCAAAGCCAAGCTGATAGCGATATTCGCTGGGCTATCGGTGCCCGCCGCCTGGAGGCAACAAACGATTTTTCCGTGGTTGCCAGCGCATCGATTCCACTATTTTCAGGTAAACGAAACCGCGGACAAGTACGGTCTGCTTTAGCCGCACAGGAAGAAGTACTGTATCGAAAAGACAATGCATTGCTCAGACTTCGTGCGCAGCTATTTGAAGCTTACCAAACACGAAAACAATACCTGGAAGCATTTCGGGTCATAAATAAACAGATAATTCCTGATTTAACTGAGGCCCTAAGCTTAACACGAGAAGGCTATGAAAGAGGCCGCTACAGTTATCTGGAATGGAACGCTGCTCAGGCTGATCTTCTATCTGCCCGTCACTCGCTCATCGAGACAGCGTCTTCAATACTGTTGAACCAAGCATTAATTGAACAACTTACAGGTCAGCCACTGGAAGGCCGTTAATTCGATATTTAAGTTTTATGGTTAATTGCCGGACCGTTGCAAGCCTCAAAACGAAACATCACCGTCATTGAGAAGCTACGCCATACGGTACTGCCATATCTGACCAGAACACTCGATCTTACCAGGCGAGTCGATGAGCGCGGCGGCTATAGCTACGTTGACAGCGCCGACTACTTTCAGGCTGTGCACAAGCGTTAATCAACGAATACAGGATTATTGAACCATGCAATTAATAAAACCACTCTGCTGGATATTAGTGGCTACCTGTTTGGGCATCAGCCCTATACACGCAGCGGAAGACCAACATGGTGATCACAAAGAGGCACAGCACGACGCGCCCGAGACCAAAGGACCACACGGCGGCCTGTTGCTACAGCAGAATGGTGCCACCGTGGAGTTGCAGATTTTCGAGCAGGGAGTCCCTCCGGTGTATCGCGCTTGGGTGACAACAGACGAAACACCCGTGACCGATGATATTGACCTCAATGTCCAACTCACCCGTCTCGGTGGACAAGTGGATAACTTTGACTTTGCCTTCCAGGGGGACTACTGGCAGGGCAATGGCGTAGTGACCGAGCCTCATTCCTTTGATGTGCAAGTAACGCTTGCCCTTAACGGTAAACGATACCAATGGCAGTGGGAATCCCATGAAGGTCGTACCCGCATTGCAGCTGACATTGCTGAGAGTGCTGGAATCCGTACAGCCGAGGCTGGTCCGGGCTCAATCGAGCGAACGCTGACCGCTTATGGGCGACTGACTACCGCGCCGGAACAGATGGCGCGAGTGCGCGCCCGATTTCCCGGCGTCATTACCAGGGTAGACGTTCGACTGGGTGACCGTGTTGTCAAAGGCGATAGGTTGGCACAAGTGGAATCCAATGAAAGCCTCAAAACATATGATCTGCGCTCGCCCATTGGCGGCGTAGTGAGTGAGCGCACGATCAGTGTTGGCGAAATTACCGGTGAGCAGCCCTTATTGGCCATCACCGATTTAACGACCTTGTGGGCAGATTTGCAGATATTTCCGGGCCAGCGCAACAAGTTGGCGGTCGACCAAAAAGTCCATTTGAAGGCCGAGGGAGTCGATCGACAAGCTACCGTCAACCACCTGCTACCCTCCTCAGATAATGCCCCTTATACCTTGGCTCGTGTTGAGGTGGAGAACACGGACGGTGCGCTGAGCCCCGGCCTGCTGGTAGCGGGAGATATCGTGGTAGAACGTCTTGACGTGCCGTTGGCAGTGGACAACCGCGCACTGCAGTCCTTCCGCGACTGGACGGTAGTGTTTGTCCAGGTTGATGACACTTACGAGATCCGGCCGCTCGAGCTCGGCCTCAGCGATAGCACCTCGACCGAAGTGCTGGGCGGGTTGCAGGTGGGTGATCGCTATGTGGTGGAAAACAGTTATCTAATTAAGGCGGATCTTGAAAAATCCGGCGCGTCCCACGACCACTAAACCAGGAGGCTATGATGATCAATGCCATCTTACGCTTCTCGGTAGAGCGGCGGTTTTTAACTTTATCTCTCATTCTCGTGCTGGTCGGTATTGGTCTATGGAGCTTTCAGCGCCTGCCCATCGACGCGGTGCCAGATATCACTAACGTCCAAGTGCAGATCAATACCGAAGCGCCGGGGTATTCACCGCTGGAAGCGGAGCAGCGAATCACCTTCCCTGTAGAAACGGCGCTGTACGGGCTACCCAATCTGTCCTATACCCGCTCTCTCTCCCGCTATGGCCTGTCCCAGGTGACTGTAGTATTCGAGGAGGGCACCGACCTGTACTTTGCCCGCAATCTGATCAATGAGCGCCTTGGCTCAATCAAGAGTGCCTTGCCACCAGGGTTGGAACCGGAGATGGGACCCATCGCAACCGGTCTTGGCGAGATCTTGATGTACACAGTGGAGGCACTGCCCGGCGCTATCCAGGCGGATGGTAACCCTCTGGACATAACCGCGCTGCGGGAAATTCAGGACTGGATTATTAAACCCCAACTGGCTCAAGTCCCTGGGGTGATCGAAATCAATACTATTGGCGGCTATGACAAGCAATACCACGTCATGCCCTCGCCACAGCAGTTGTTGCAATTTGGCGTTACCTCGGATGAACTGGTGAAGGCTCTTCGGGCCAATAACATTAACCACGGTGCCGGCTATATCGAACGTAACGGGCAACAGCTGTTGGTGCGCTCGCCGGGGCAGTTGGCCTCCATCGCCGAAATCGAGCAGGTCGTGATCGCCAATCGTCACGGTGCACCGGTGAAAGTCAGTGATGTGGCCGAGGTGGCAATTGGCAAGGAGTTGCGCACCGGGGCCGCTACCCGCGACGGCAAAGAAACGGTAATGGGCACAGCCATGATGCTAGTGGGAGAAAACTCCCGCACAGTCGCGCAAGCCGTAGCCCAGAAGCTGGAGGCCATCCAGCCCTCGCTGCCCGAGGGCGTCAACGTTGAGGCGGTGTACGATCGTACGACGCTGGTAGACAAGGCCATTTCCACGGTGGAAAAGAACCTGCTCGAAGGGGCGCTGCTGGTGATCGTGGTGCTGTTTCTATTGTTAGGCAATTTGCGTGCCGCTTTGATTACCGCATTGGTGATTCCCTTGTCCATGCTCGCCACCATCACTGGCATGGTCCAAGCGGGCGTATCGGCTAACTTGATGAGCCTAGGCGCGTTGGACTTCGGTCTGATCGTCGATGGCGCAGTGATTATCGTTGAGAACTGCATCCGGCGCCTGTCTCAAGCCCAGCACAATGGCGAGCTGCCGTTACGAGAAAGGCTTCAGCTGGTGTTCGAAGCTACCAACGAAGTCATTCGTCCGAGCCTATTCGGTGTCGCGATCATCACCGTGGTGTACCTGCCAATTTTTGCCCTCACCGGTGTCGAGGGCAAAATGTTTCACCCCATGGCAGCCACCGTGGTGATGGCGCTATTGGCAGCGATGGTACTGTCGCTAACTGTAGTACCTGCCGCCGTGGCGGTGTTTCTGCGCGGCAAAATCAGCGAGAAGGAAAGTCCGGTAATCAGCGGTGCCAAATCACTGTACAAACCCGCCTTGCTGCTCGCAATGAAGTTTCGCTGGCTGGTGTTAGGTGCAGCAACTGCGCTCCTTGGTGTTTGTA
>JASJKW010000206.1:0-3733 GCA_037621305.1 Pseudomonas sp. | reverse complement strand
GTTCCGGGAGAAACTCTTTCGTTCTCCATCGGTGAGCTGGAACTGGGCGCCGCCGAGGCAGCAGAAGTGCTGACGCCACTGAGCATTACCGAGGGTGCCAGCTCAGCACAAGATCAGCGGGTCCATAACAAACTGATCCTGTTGCAGACCCTGGATGCCGATGGGGATCTCAACAATGGTATCCAGATTACCGACGCCATCCGCACCGAGGTCTCTCTGCACGCGGCCGATATCGACTTCGACCAACCGGCCACCGATTTCCGTACTGCCTTGGCCGGGCTGGTGGAGACCCTGGAGGATGCTGGTGTCTTTGCCGACACAGATCCTCGTGCCCGTACCGTTACCACTGCAGCAGATGCGCTGACCCACTTTCAGCGCGCGACCAGCCCGCGCATCACCGTCACCACCACAGGTGGTGAGCTGCGCGGCTTCGAGGCGACCGAGGACACCTGGCAGTTTCTCGGCATCCCCTACGCCGCCCCACCGCTGGGCGACCTGCGCTGGCGAGCGCCAGAACCGCCAGCACCCTGGTCAGGTATTCGTGATGCCGTCGCCTGGGCAGACCAGTCCGCCCAGGACATGGCACTGGAGGCTATCAATGAAGGCGGCATGAGCGAGGACTCACTCTATCTCAACGTCACCGCTCCCAAGAATGCCGACGCCCTGCCGGTCATGGTGTGGTTCCATGGGGGTTCCTTCGCCATCCTGTCCGCAAACTCCAGGCAGTACAACAACCCCGACAGCCTGACCAACAAAGGCGTAGTACTGGTCACGGTAAACCACCGCCTGGGGCCATTCGGCTATATTGCCCATCCCCTGTTGAGTGAGGAAAGCGGGTATGGCGGGTCCGGCAACTACGGCCAGATGGATCTGGTCATGGCGTTGCAATGGGTACGGGACAACATCGCCGAGTTCGGCGGTGACCCTGGTAATGTGACCCTGTTCGGCCAGTCCGGCGGCGGTGGCAAAACCTATTCACTGATGAACTCTCCCCAGGCTGCCGGGTTGTTCCACAAGGCCATTGTGCAAAGTGGCTCATCACCACTGGACACAACCAGCGAGCCCAGCGATTCGCTGGCCTTGTCCGAAGCCATCGGCAGCGCCTTATTCGAGCGGGTCGGTGTCAGCAGCCTGGAGGAAGCCCGCGCATTGCCCTGGACGGCCTTCGCCGAAGCCGATAAGGCGCACAACATCCCGCGTCAGACTTACCGGCCAAACGTCGATTATCACTACCAGCCCAGCACTTACTACCAGAACGTGGTAGAGGGCATGCCGAGCGATATTCCCTTGATGGCAGGAGTCACCTCGGGGGATTATCCCGAGTTGCGAGCTGCTCTGCCCATCTGGTTGGAACAACGTTCGGACCTGTATCGGTCGGACCAGTACATCTACCGGTTCAGCCGAGTACCTGATGGCTGGACGGAGATGGGCCTGCAAAGCTGCCACGGCTGCGAACTGCCCTACCTGTTCAATCACCCGGCAGGCATGGTGCAGAACTTCCAGCTCGGTCTGGTGACAACGCCGGAAGGTGGCCGGCCGCCAGTTGGCGACCTGAATGGCAACGGGTTGAGCGGCAGCCAGGGGGATGCGGCAGACGTCTATGCATCCATGGCCTGGGGCTCCAAGGATGCCGCCATTGGTGAGCAGATGATGCTGATGTGGACCAACTTCGCCAAGACCGGCAACCCCAGCACGGAAAGCCTGGCGTGGCCGGCCTATACCCTGGCCAACGACACTTTCGTCAACATCGGACCGGAGACCGAGACAACGGTGGAAACCGGGCTGGCAGACGCGGTTCGGTAATACCTCCCAAGTGCCGATAAAAGAACGGCCTATGTCAAGCGTTTTGTGCAGAGCACGTGAGCCTGAAACCCTATATAGGGCAATGAGTTAGGTTTACTTCAGCCGCTTGGTGGGAGCGCAACACTGGGGGCTGGGAGCCACATAAGAGTCTACACCCCAGCCTTCGGCGGCGCGCTGTCGCGCAGCAAACTGGTTGCTGTCAGGACTCTCTCGGATTGTAGGAGGGGCGCCTCGCCGCGACGGCGTGCGAAGCGCGCCTTGGTTTGGCCGGCTGACTCCGAGTGTGCTGATATTGGCTGTCCTTCGGCCAACGTCGCCACGAGCGGTGCGGCGACCCGACGGCCCTCCTACAGGTGAGTGCCCGCTGCTTTGGTGGTAAATATAGGCCTTATGCATCAATGATGCTAAAAAGTGTTTGATAGGAGCCCCTGCGGTTACCGAGCGTTGCGGCAGACTCGCGCAGCACAAACCTCATTCACTGCGCCTCCGCCCTCTCCGGCACGTAGATCATCCGTCCGTCGTTGAGCCTATAGGTAATACCGGCGCGACTGCCCTGCCCTTCACCGATTTCGCCGCTGGCCTCGTAGCGGGTCAACTCCTCGCCCTCCTTGATGGTCATCCGCATGTCGCTCTGGCCAGGGTTTTCTATCACCACCACGTTGTCCTGGGTGAACGGGTTGAGTGGGTTCTGCACTATGATGACCAACAGGATGCCGATCACCACCAGAAACAGATCGATCAGGTTGACCATGGACAACAGCGGGTCATCCTCGTCCTGCTCAAGAAAACGCATCAGCGGTTCTCCCCGGCACGCTCCATGGCGCGCAGTTCCTGCAATAACCAGCGGCGGCGAACAGTCAGGATGAAGTAGCTGATACTGGCGGCGAGCAGGGCCAAGATCACAGCGGAGAACGCCACCACCAGGTTGTCGCCAATGCCTTGGGCATCGCTGCGGGTCAGTGCCAGCAGGGCCGGGCCCATGGGGATCATGGTCGCGACCAGCCCCAGCATCGGGGTGCTGCGCGAGGTGATTCGCAGCCATTCCAGACGCTGCATGATGTGCAGTTCCAGGTCATCGCTGGTGCCGCCATGACGTTGCTGCCAGGCTGCCAGCACTGACCAGTAGCGACCCCGACGGCGTTGCCAGGCTTCCATGCCGAAGCTGCCGAGAGCAATCAGCGAGTAGATCAGGGCAGCGACGATCAGCAGCAGTACCGGCGTAAGAAACCAGCGGGTGAGTTCATATAGGGTGACTTCAAAGGCGTTCATGCTGCGTCCTGTTCAGGTGAATTGATGGGGGGCATGCGATTGCCCCGTTGTTGTCGCCAGGCACCTGCCACCAGACAGCCGAGCATGGCCACTAGTCCGGCCCAGATGCGCCAGGGGATATTCTCCACTTCACTCTGGGCGGTGACTTCCTGCAGCACCTGACCACGCACATCAGCCCCGGCTTCGGGTTGTGCGGGCGCGCTATCCTGGCTCTGCGGCTCACTGGCTTCAGCGCTGCCAAGGCCGAAACCGGCGGCCATATCGTTGATGAATTCGACGGTCAGTGCCGCGCCGCTGTCGGCACCATGCTGTTCGGTCAAGGCTTGCCAGCGCTCCACCAGTTCACGGCGGGTCTGCTGGTCGGCATCCCAATGTTCCTTGCGGATCGCCTCGACCATGCGCTCGATCAGTTGCGCCTGGGCAGTCGGGTTGTGCTCCTCGAACCACTCGTTCAGACCCAACTCGCGGATGTCCTGCACATAGCTGTCGTGTACCGCCTGCCATTGATCATCGCGGACCATGTTGCTGTCCGTGGCCTGCCAGCCCCACAGGTTGTTGACGATATTCAACAGTTCCAGGGTGCCGGCATAGCCTTCCTGCTGCATGGCGCTCATCCACTGCGGGTTGAGGTAGCGGCTGCGCAGTTCCCCGGCGAGGAACT
>JASJKW010000205.1:0-3441 GCA_037621305.1 Pseudomonas sp. | reverse complement strand
CCGCAACTGGCGCAGCGAATGATGCTCGAAGGTTTCCTGCCCATGGACGAGCTTACTGCCGGTCCGCTCACTGAGCCGTTAGTTCCCTTTACCGATGCGGTGCGTGCCCAGCCCTTGTCCTATGATGCTCAGCTGCAACAGGCTGTTCGCGCATTCCAGACAGCCCATGGTCTGCAGAGCGATGGCATCGTTGGCCGGCAGACGGTAGCAGCCATGAATATCACGCCGGAGGAACGCGTGCTGCAGGTGCGCATCAATCTGGAACGGCTGCGCTGGCTGAGTGCCATCCGCGATCGCCATGTATTGCTGGTCAACTCCGCGGGCAGCTATGCGGAGCTGTTCCAGGGCAACGCTATCCACTGGCAATCCCGGGTACAGTCAGGCACCGCTGATCGAGCGACCCCGCTGATGGTGTCACGTATCAATAGAGTCACCCTGAATCCCAGTTGGACCATACCGCCGACGATCCTGCGCAAGGACAAATTGCCGGCAATCCGTGCCAATCCGGCTTACTTTGCGGAGCGCGATCTGCAGGTGCTGGACTTTCAGGGCAACCGGCTAAACCCGGCCGAAATCGACTGGCAGAATCCCCAGGGCATCATGTTGCGCCAACCGCCGGGGCCCAATAATCCACTGGGACGAATGGTCTTCCGATTTGAAAACCCCTTTGCGGTATTTCTCCATGACACGCCCAGCCAGTCCCTGTTCGAGCGGGCTGCGCGGAACGTCAGTTCCGGCTGCGTGCGAGTGGAACAGGCCACTGATCTGGCAGACTATCTATTCAACAGTCTGAGCAACAAACAACGCGAACGTATTACCGAATTGCAGGCCACCGGCAAGACCCATGAGGTCGCCATCAAGGAGGGTCCCCAGGTGATTCTCGCTTACTGGACGGCTCAGGGAACCGACGACGGCCAACTGCGCTTTCTACCCGATCCCTATGACATGGACGGGGCGCTGGGGAAGACTTTCAGTGCGAGCCTGGGAATGTCAGATCCACCGGCGCCTGCGGAAGAACGCCAGTAGGCCCATGACGATCAGCAGCATGACCGCCATCACTGCCGGGTAGCCCCAGGGCCAGCGCAACTCCGGCATGACGTCGAAATTCATGCCATAGACCCCGACGATGAAGGTCAGTGGCATGAACAGACTGGCGAAGATGGTCAGCACTTTCATGATTTCATTGGTGCGCTTGCTGACACTCGACAGGTAGAGATCAAGCATGCTGACGAGCAGTTCGCGAATGGTGTCGATATTGTCGATGACATGAATGGCATGGTCATGCACGTCACGCAGGTACAGGCGGGTTTCTTCTGTAATCAGCTGACTTTCGTCGCGGCTCAGCCGGCTGAGCACTTCGCGCAGCGGCCAGATGGATTTGCGCAACAGCAGCATCTCCCGCCGGTAGTGATGGATCCGAGCCAGGGTGTCCGGGCCCGGCGCGTCGATCACCTGGTCCTCCAACGCCTCGACCTGCTCGCCGAGAAACTCAAGCATCTCGAAGTAGTGATCCACCACCGCATCCAGCAAGGCATAAGTCAGGTAATCGGTACGCATGAAGCGCATGCGCCGCCCTGTCCGTATCCGCTCACGCACGCCCTCGAAGACATCACCCGGCCGCTCCTGGAAGGACAATACGAAGTCCGGGCCGAGCACCAGACTCACCTGCTCCGAATGAATCTGTTGCCGCCCCTGATCGAACTGCAGCATGCGCAGCACTATGTACAGGTAGCCCTGATAGTCTTCCACCTTGGGCCGCTGATCGGTGTTGAGGATATCCTCCATCACCAGCGGATGCAGACCGAAGATCGCGCCCATACCTTCCACTACCGAGGCATCACTGACCCCCTCCACATTGAGCCAGGCCGTCCTTCCGTCGTCTGCGTCCTGCCGATAGCTGGCCAGATCCTCGATCACCGCCTCGCGCAGCTCGTCAGGACCATAGTCCATCAAATGGATAGCGGCACTGTCAGGCTTGTGCTTGCCGATATGTACCAGAGTACCCGGCGGCGCTCCCACCTTGGTACCGCGCTTGACCACCAGTTTGCGAGCCATGGCGTCCTCCAGATCAGTCCTGATTCGGTGTTTCGAACCATTTCAGTTTGTCACGCAGGCTGACCACCTCGCCGACAATCAGCAGAGTCGGCGGCTTGATCTCGGTCTGTTCAACCAGCGCCGGCATGCTTGTCAGGGTGCCGGTGAGGACCATCTGGTGGGATGTCGTGCCCTGCTGTATCAGCGCGATGGGGGTTGCCGGGTCGCGACCGAACTCGATCAGCCGGCGGCAGATCTCCGGCAGTCCGACCAGCCCCATGTAGAACACCACCGTCTGCCCCGGCACCACCAGCTCCTGCCATGGCAGGTTGGTCGTGCCGTCTTTGAGATGACCGGTGACAAAGCGCACCGACTGAGCATGGTCACGGTGGGTCAGGGGAATGCCCGCATAGGCCGAACAGCCGTTGGCAGCGGTGATGCCCGGCACCACCTGAAAGGGAATATCGTTGGCAGCCAGCTCTTCGATCTCTTCGCCACCCCGGCCGAAGATGAAGGGATCGCCGCCTTTCAGCCGCAGCACCCGCTTGCCCTCCTTGGCCAGTCTCACCAGTAACTGGTTGATCTGCTCCTGGGGTACAGCATGATCCGCGCGGGCCTTGCCCACGTAGATACGGTCGGCATCGCGGCGACAAAGATCGATGATGCTGTCCGGCACCAGCCGGTCATGCAGCACCACATCGGCCTGCTGCATCAGGCGCAGGGCGCGGAAGGTCAGCAGGTCCGGGTCCCCCGGCCCGGCACCGACCAGATAGACCTCGCCCCGGTAGGACTGGCCCTTCTGCTCCTGCAGACGCTCGATCAGCAGTTGTTCGGCCTCGGCATCACGTCCAGCGAAGACTCGCTCGGCAATGTCGCCCTGAAAGGCATCTTCCCAGAACACACGGCGTTGATTGATGGTCGGAAAAGCCGCTTTGACCTGCGCTCGAAAACGCTGAGCCAGCTGCGCCAGACGCCCCCAGGAATGAGGGAACAGGGTTTCGATACGTGCTCGGGTCAGGCGTGCCAGTACCGGAGCATGACCCCCACTGGAAATCGCCACCACCAGCGGGGAGCGATCGACAATCGCCGGGAAGATGACAGTACAGTGCTCCGGGGCATCGACCGCATTCACCGGCAAGCTGCGCGCCTGGGCATCAGCGGACACCTGTGCGTTGAGCGCGTCATCATCTGTAGCGGCGATGACCAGTTGCGCGCCATCGAGGTGCGCAGGCTGATAACCCTGCAACAACCCTTCGCCGGCCTGCTGTTCGAGCAGCTCGAACAGCTGCGGCTCGATCTCCGGTGCAACCACGCGTAACCGCGCGCCGGCTTCCGTCAACAGTCGAGCCTTGCGCAGCGCTATGTCGCCCCCGCCGACCACCAGTACCAGACGCCCACGCAGGTTAT
>JASJKW010000204.1:0-4343 GCA_037621305.1 Pseudomonas sp. | reverse complement strand
TGGGTAGTTGAGCTGGGTGTATTGCGCCGTGGTGCTGCCCCCCGAGGGACTGTCTGTCCAGTTCGGTGAACTCTGGTTCCAGGTCTGCTGGGTGAACCAGCGGTACAGCCGTGCTTGCAGGTCGCCCCAAGTTACCGCGCTGCTGACTTTGGTCTCGCCAGCGGGCAGATCCCAGGGCACCGGTGATCCGATACCGATCACACCCGTGATCTGCACTTCGGTGCACACGGTCATGTGCTCTACTCGGTCACGCAGTGTCAGCGGTGGCGTTAATGGGCCGCCGTCCGGGTCCTGCAGCAGGACAGGGTCAGCCCATGTGATCAGACCCAGCTCGCGGGCGACGCTGTACTGCGCCGGGTCCAGCGGCGTGCCCAGGCTGTCCACCACTTCGATGGCCGCCTGGTATGCCCTGCCCAGCGCCACCGTCTGGCCGGCGGCGGGTGTCACTTCCTGCTCTGCGGTGTGGTGGATCACCAGCACATCGCCCTCGCGGTAGATCGGCACCCGGCCATCGGACGGTAGCCGCACCGGGTCCAGGCCGAGCAAGTCGGCAGACATGGGCATGCTGGTTTGCATCACCGCGTTGTAGGTGACCAGTACGGCGATCACCGGTACCGCCGTTACCCCTGCCGCATCATCCGGATCCGTGTTGAAGCGCAGGCTGACGATGCCGGTCTGGATATCGACGGTGCCATGGATGATTCCGCCGCCAGTGATGTTGCCGTTCAGGTCCGCACTGCCGGTGATTATCTCGGAGGTGTCCGCCCGCACCACAGTGATTTGCAGGCTGGCCGGGCGCAACGGCGCGCCGGGCGTGCGAAAATACAGGTCGGTGGTAGCAAATCCGCCGTTGCTGGTCAGGCAGGCCAGACGATTGACGGCACCGCCCTGCTGGGCCGGATAGGTCTGCAGTGTGGCCTTGCCGGATGCATAGTCGATAGTCCCTACCGCCACGCCGGCGTTGGTTGATGTGTTCAGCCCACGAAACAGCACACCAGAGCGATCGATATAGGTCTGTTCGCCCCACTCGAATATCAGGCTGCCGGGGACAATTGGGTCCGCTGTGTCGGGCAACAGGTCGAGGGTCAGCTCCGGCGCGGCCAGGGCGTCGGTCTGCGGCTCATAGATCGCATTGGCCGCCTGAGCGCGCACCATGACAGTGCCACCGAACAGTTCTTGCCGGGGCACCACGGTGGATGTGGCCTTGGCCACCGAGCGGTATTGCTTTCCTGCCAGGATCGCCATGTTTATACCTCGATCAGTTCATAGCGCACTTCGTGCTCGTGATAGTCGTAGGTCTGTTCGACCCGCAGGCTGAACGCCCCAGTGGTGTAGTTGATGCTGCCGACGTGGCCGATCCAGTTGCCGGCCCCATCATCGGTGGTTTCGTGATCTACCAGCACGGTGCTGGTGTAGCCCACCGCCGCGTTGTTATCGCTGGGGATGATCGCCTTGCGCTGGCTCTGCCACCGCATCTGCACACTGCCCGGCTTGAGCGGCGCGCCGGGGACGGTGCCGCTGATGATGCCGCCGGTGTCCGGGCTGGCAGTCAGCGGGACATCCACATCAAACCCGGCCCGCTCGTAAGCGAACTGGATGCTGCTGCCAGCGTCGGGCGTGGCAATCAGGGTGAGCAGCACCAGGCCAGTGGCATAGGCGATCTGCCCGGTACCCGCCGGGCCGGTTAGCGTGCCGTCACCGGCATCGCTCATGGTTACCGGCTCACCGCCCATGGTTACCGTGACCGTTACGCTGCCAGGCTGGATGCCGTCATACGGCAACCGGTGTTCCATACGGATATCAGGGGCTGGCCCAACACCTACATGGCTGACGATGTTGTCATCCAGCTGCCCGATGTAGTGGTAGATCAAGCTGGAGCTCACATCGGGCAAGGCATTCAGGCTGACGCTGACAGCGCCGCTGGCAAAGTCCACACTGCCGCTGCCCTCACCTGCCAGCTCACCATTGCCCAAATCACGCAACTCATACCATTTGCCCAACGCCATGTAGCTGACGCTGAGCGTGCCGGGGCGCGGCTTGGCATCGGCCAGGTTTAGGGTGTAGGCATAGCCGCGGCTGCCCAGGCTGATATCGATCTTGCCGGTGATTGCTTGGCCGGTAACGGTGGCTGCGGGCTGGTAGGTGACGGAAGCCGCACCGGTGAACGTCGTGGCCCGCCAGGCATTGATCTCACCGGTCTCATAGTCGATGGTGATGCGGGTGAACGTATTGCTGCCACTGCGGTGCGTCAGCTCGCCGGCACCATCATCCGCGTATACCCCACCACCGATACTCAGACTGACCGACTGCGGCAATGCGCCGGTGGTGCAGAATGCCCGGCTGTGACCCGATACCACCTGGGCAAAGGTCAGACTCAGGGCTCGGCTATTGGGCGAGCTGGCCACCATGAACCCACTGCGTGCACCACCGGGCTGGTTGGTCAGCGCGCTTTCCCGTGTGGCACTCGGCACCAGTTGGGCATAGACCGACTGCACGTCGATGGTCATATCACCGGCAGTAATCGCCTCGGCCAGCGGGCTGATGCCGAAATACCGGGCAGCGTCAGCCACCTGCGTGGACAACACTTGAGTCTTCGCCACACCGCTCAGGTTCTCCGGCGTGGTGCCCGTGGGGTGCGCCTGGCCACCAGGGTATTTGCGCAGCAAAGGCGAGGTGATGCTCAATGCCAGCCGACGCCGGGTGAAGGCGACAAAGCTACCGTTGTCGTAGCCCCAGACGAACTCCTCTACTGTTGGCTCCACCGCCTGAATGCGCACGTACTGGGAGTTGCTACCGTCGACCAGCTGGTAAACCTCACCCACCTCCGGTAACCGTCCTTCCAGACGCTGCAGACCGGTCAAGGCCCGCTGACCAGCGAACTGGTCACCCAGCAGGTCAAATGATGCAGTTGTGCTGGGTACCACGTAGCCTTCGATGATTGAGCGGGCATCGACACGCTCGTCCGTCTGATCGCCAGTATTGAACAGCAGCACGCTGACGCGTGGATCTTCGGGGGCCTGGGTGACAATCGAATGGGCGCCCAAATAGGGATCAGCGTTGTCAGTCATTACCCCGGCGAATACCTTGCGCAAGCTGATGCGGCCAAGGGTACGGTCAAGGCGGCTGATGTCCGGGAACAGGTTGTTCATCTCCCCGTCCGTTACCGCCTCACCAGTGGCCCGGCCGCCGCCGTCATCTTCGTCGGTGAGGCGCTGGGATTTCAGGAGCTTTACGTCATCGACGTTGATGGTCATGCAGGATCTCCGGGCGTAAAAAAACCCGCACGGGGCGGGTTGGTAAGCGGTTGGGTTATGGCTCTGGGTCCGGCTCGGGTGGCGGTGCCACCGTCAGCAGGCGCAGGCTGATCAGATACAGACTGTCATCAGTCGGGTAGGCCTCACGAAACAGCGGCTCGGCTGTCAGCGATGCGCCATTGCTGCGGTTCCAGATGACGTGGTGCTGACGGCCGTCAGCGAGCGTCAACAGCATCACCCGGCCCAACTCGTTGCGCAGAGCCTCCAGCTGACGAACAACGGCCAGCGACGTCCATGCCGCCCCGTTGGCACGCAGCTCGATCTCCCGGCCATACAGTTTGACGCCCTCCTGTACCAGCAGTGCGCCGGTGATGGAATGCTCACGGGTCTGCTCCACCGGGTTGTGCTCGAATTCGTTGACCCATTGCAGCTGATCATCCAGCTGCACATCGTCCAGGGTGATGTACATCAAATGGTCCTCAGTCCGGATTGCTCGAGTATCGACAGCAGCGCATCTTCCTGACCCTGGGGCACGGCCACATCAACCGCACTGCCGCGCGCTGACTCCAGCCTGATGACGGTTGTTGGTGCAGCGGTTGCGGCTTCTGGCTGTGCCCCGGCACCGGGTGCCGTGGCCTCGGTCGGTGCGCGGCGGTTGCTGCGCTCTTCCTGTTCGCGCGCCTGGGCGGTCTCGGATGCGATGGCGCTCAACATGCCGATGGCCTGCTGCAGGTCTCCCACCGCTTGGCTGTTGCCGGATGCCCGGGCTTCGGCCAGTTGCGCTTGCAGTTCACGCCTGCGGCTGGCCATGCGTCGACGTTCGATCGCTTCTTCGTCTCCGCGCAGGCGGTCGAGTTCGTCACGGGTGCTTTCCAGCGTGCTGCGGGCGCTGTCACCCAGCGAGCGCATCTGCTGCTCTGCGCTGGCGATGGCGCTGTTCAGTTGGCTCAGGTCGCTATCGTCGAGCAAGTCGAGGCTGCCCTTTAACGCCATGGCTCCCTGACGAAACCCGGCAAGCGTGGTCGCGCCGCGTTCGTAGCGGTCCATCAGCTCCTGCAGGGATAGCTTTTGCTGCAGATATTCCTTCCG
>JASJKW010000203.1:0-8429 GCA_037621305.1 Pseudomonas sp. | reverse complement strand
TGGTAGATACGATCGACCAGGGTGTCGCCATCAGCCCACAGTGCGGCGATGACCAGACTGGCAGAAGCGCGCAGGTCAGTCGCCATGACCGGTGCTCCCTTGAGCTTTTCCACACCGGTGATGATCGCGGTATTGCCTTCGACCTGAATACGCGCACCCATGCGGCTCATTTCCTGAACGTGCATGAAGCGGTTTTCGAATACTGTTTCGATCACAGTGCCTGTGCCTTCGGCCACCGCATTCATGGCCATGAACTGCGCCTGCATGTCGGTAGGAAACGCCGGATAGGGCGCTGTGCGCAGGTTGACGGCACGCGGACGATTGCCCTTCATGTCCAGACTGACCCAATTCTTGCCGGTATCGACCTGTGCACCCGCCTCTTCCAGCTTCAGCAATACCGCTTCCAGAATCGACGGATCGGTATCCTTGAGCTTGACCCGGCCACGGGTAGCAGCGCCTGCCACCAGAAAGGTGCCGGTCTCAATGCGGTCAGGCATGACCGAATAGGTTGCGCCGTGCAGACGCTTAACGCCATCCACGGTAATGGTATCGGTACCATGGCCGGTGATCTGGGCGCCCATGGCGATCAGGCACTCCGCCAGATCAACCACTTCGGGCTCGCGCGCGGCGTTCTGAATCACGGTCTGACCGCGCGCCAGCGTGGCTGCCATGAGGATATTCTCGGTACCGGTGACGCTGACAGTATCGAAGAAGTAATGCGCGCCACGCAGGCCGCCTTCCGGTGCCCGCGCCTTGATATAGCCTTCTTCAACGGTAATCTCGGCACCCATGGCTTCCAGACCGCGGATGTGCAGATCCACGGGGCGCGAACCGATCGCGCAACCGCCAGGCAGTGCCACTTCGGCATAACCGAAGTGCGCGACCATAGGACCCAGTACCAGGATCGAGGCGCGCATGGTCTTGACCAGCTCGTAGGGCGCCACCAACGTAGTGATGCTGGTCGGATTCACTTCAACATTGAGCTTGTCACCGACCACTGGCTGAATGCCCATGCGACCGAAAAGTTCGATCATGGTGGTGATGTCGTGCAGATGCGGCAGGTTGCAGATGGTGACCGCTTCATCAGCCAGCAGGGTTGCGGCCAGAATCGGCAGCGCGGAGTTTTTCGCGCCGGAAATGCGGATCTCACCATCCAGGCGATTACCGCCGGTGATCATCAATTTGTCCATACGGATTCTCTTGTGCTGGGTCCGATTAACGGTTTTCCCAGGCTTCGCGGGTAAAAAATTTCATGGTGACCGCATGGATGCTGCCGTCGGCAATGGGTCCATTAAGCAGCGCATAGACCTGCTGCTGACGCTTGACTGGCGACAGTGCCGCCAATTCGTCACTGATCAGCAACAGCTGAAAATTGCAGCCCTCGCCTTCCACTTCCACCTGTGTCTCGGGCAGATGCTGCTCAAGCAGCTTTTTGACTTCAATGGCCTGCATGGGGTATCTCCATGGTGCTGACAGTTGCAGCAGAAAGTGTTTCCAGCCAGGCATCCAGACCGCAGACCGTCGCCATGCTCATCAGACCAGCTGGCAGGCCATCAGCCTGCAACTGGACCTTGCTCGCCTGCGCCGTGCGGGCAGCAGACAGAAGCAGCGACAAGCCAACGCTGTTGACCCGGGTAACGCCGGATAGATCAAGTGTCACCTGTGTGCCGGCCGACGCCGTCAGAAAACGGTCGAGCTCTTCGCGCATCGGAATGACGCTGACAAAATCCAGCTCGCCTTCCAGGCGCAGCCGCTTGCCGTCAGGCACCCAGCGCGCCTTCACTCGCTGGTCTCTTTTTCAACGATGTCACGGGATTCAGCAACCACGCTGCCCCAGTTGTCGATCACTGCATCCAGATTGTTGCGCTGCGCCTGCATGGCCTGGGCAAACTGGTCACGGAACAGCAGGCCGATATTGATGCCTTCGACAATCACGTTGCGTACCTTCCACTGCCCGTCGATCTTGGTCATGGTGTACGTCACCGGATAGACGTTGCCATTATTGGCACGCACTTCCATATCCACGCTGGCACGGTCATCGGACTGCTGGGAGCCTCTGGCTGGCGGCAATACAGCGATATTACCGCTATCGAACTCCAGCAGCGCATTGCCGTAGAACTCGACCATGCTGCGCTTGAAGGTATCGATGAAGCGGTCCATCTGTTCATCCGTGGCACTGCGGCTGTAGCGGACGGTCATCACGCTGCGGGCGATGCCGCGAAAGTCCACTACCGGATCCAGCACTTCATTCAAGCCTTGCAGGAAAGCGTTGGAGTCCTCTTTGTACAGTTCACGATTGGCATTCAGCACGTCCATCACCCGCACGGAAGTATCCTCAACCACCTGGTGGGGCGTGGCCGCAGCGGCGTGCGCCAGCAGCGGAAAGCTCAGCAACAGGGCAAAGGCCCATGTCATGACATTGCGCATACTATTCTCCTTAGTCGTCTTTGCTGACGGTATTGAGTAGGAAACGGCCGATCAGTTCCTCGAGCACCAGTGCGGACTGGGTATCAAGAATCTCATCACCCTCCTCCAGCACCATCTCCTCACCGCCAACGGAAATACCCACGTATTTTTCACCAAGCAGGCCGGCCGTCACGATCGAGGCGGTGCTGTCGGCCGGCAGGGTATCAACGTCAGAGTTGATGGCCATTTCAACCAGACCGGTATAACGGTTCTTGTCGAAGGTGATGCTTTTCACCTGACCAATAGTCACGCCGGCCATGGTGACCTTGGAGCGCGCCGTCAGGCCGCTGACATTATCGAAGTGGGCATACACCGTGTAGGTGTCCGCATTGGTACTCAGGGTCAGGCCGCTGACGCGCAGGGCGAGTATCAGCAAAGCCAGCAATCCAGCCAGGATGAACAGGCCTACAGTCAATTCCAGTTTACGGGTGCGCATGGCAGTTTCCTTGGCAGATCAAAACATCAAAGCGGTGAGAATGAAATCCAGGCCCAGAATGGCCAGGGAGGCATAGACAACAGTGCGGGTCGTGGCCCGGCTGATGCCTTCCGATGTCGGCTCGCAATCGTAGCCCTGGAATACCGCGATCCAGGTGACCACTACCGCGAACACCACGGCCTTGATCAGGCCGTTGAGTACATCGGCTCCGAACAGTACCGAATTCTGCATATTGGACCAGTAGGAGCCGGAATAGACACCCAGCCAGTCGACGGCCACCATGGCGCCGCCCCAGATACCGACCACACAGAAGATCAATGACAACAACGGCATGGAAATGAAGCCGGCCCACAAACGCGGTGCGATCACGTATTTGAGCGGATCAACGCCGATCATTTCCAGGCTGGACAGCTGCTCGGTAGCCTTCATCAGCCCGATTTCGGCAGTCAGTGCAGAACCGGCGCGCCCGGCAAACAGCAAGCCTGTCACCACCGGACCCAATTCGCGCAACAGCGTCAACGCAACCATCTGGCCGACGGCCTGCTCGGAACCGTAATCCTTGAGAATGTTGTACCCCTGCAACGCCAGCACCATGCCGATGAATACGCCAGATACTATGATGATGGCCAGCGACAGCACGCCCACTGCGTACAATTGCTTGAGCAGCAAGGTAAAGCCATTGCCGTACCGGGAACGCCCGGCCAGCGCCTGAAACAGGAAGATGCCGGAGCGGCCGATGGCAGCCACCACATCCAGGCCGGAACGACCCAGCAGCGCAATCCGATCTGCGGAATTACTCACTTTCTGCGCTCCTTCTGCAACAGATCATCCATATAGTCCGGGGCGGGAAAATGGAACGGCACGGGACCGTCCGGTTCGCCCTGCATGAACTGCCGGATGCGCGGATTATCGGAGTGCATCAGCTCGTCCGGGGCGCCATGCCCCAGCACCTGCCCGTCGCCTACCACGTAGAGGTAATCGGCGATGCTGGCGGTTTCGGCAAGATCATGGGACACCACGATACTGGTCAGCCCGAGCGCATCATTGAGCAGGCGAATCAACCGCACCAGCACGCCCATGGAAATCGGGTCCTGACCAACGAAGGGTTCGTCGTACATCATCAACTCGGGGTCCAGCGCAATGGCGCGAGCCAGCGCAACACGACGCTTCATGCCACCGGAGAGCTCATCGGGCATCAGCTCGCTAGCGCCACGCAACCCCACCGCCTGCAGTTTCAACAGGACGATATCGCGAACCATGTCTTCCGGCAGGCTGGTGTGCACCCGCAGCGGAAAGGCCACGTTTTCGAACACGTTCAGGTCGGTGAACAAAGCACCGCTCTGAAACAGCATGCCCATGTGCTGACGCGCAGCAAACAGCTCTTCGCGGCCCAGCTGAGGAATATCCTGGCCATTGACCAGAATCGCACCACTGTCCGGACGCAATTGTGCGCCAATCAAACGCAGCAGCGTGGTTTTACCACAGCCGGAAGGCCCCATGATGCCGGTTATCTTGCCGCGGGGAATCCGTATGTCTACATTATTGAAGATGGTCCGCTCCCCACGAGTGAACGTAACCTGCTGCAGATCGACGATGAAATCCGATGACTCGGGCATAATTATGGTCGGCCTTACCTGTTAACCGGCGCAATGACGGAAAAATGAACGGGCTAATATACCAGTTCCACTGATGCAGCCCAAGCTGTGCGGTTTTTCATTTGCAGAGAAACAGCACAGATGAGCTAACCGCAACAAAACGTTATACTCAGCGCTGACTGAAAACAGACAATCAGAGCCCATGCCAGAATTCGATTACACCGCATCAGCGCAGCGCACCATCAGTATGGAACGTGACGCCGTCGACAGCCTGCTTACTCGGCTCGAAGGCCACTTCGATACTGCCTGCGCCACTCTCATCCAGTGCCCCGGACGCATCGTCGTGACCGGCATGGGCAAATCCGGGCATGTTGGCAGAAAGATCGCCGCCACCCTCGCCAGTACTGGCTCCCCCGCCTTCTTCGTACACCCCGGCGAAGCCAGCCATGGCGACATGGGCATGATTACTCGGCAGGATGTGGTGATTGCCCTGTCCAACTCGGGCAACACCGCCGAAGTGGTCACCCTGCTGCCGCTGATCAAACGCCTCGGCATTCCGCTGATCAGCCTCACCGGCAATCCAGACTCCACCCTGGCCAAGGCCGCCGTCGCCAACCTGAACACCGGCGTCGAGCAGGAAGCCTGCCCATTGAATCTGGCGCCGACCTCCAGCACCACCACCGCACTGGTGATGGGCGACGCCCTGGCGATCGCCCTGCTCGAAGCCCGCGGCTTCAGCGCCGAAGACTTTGCCTTCTCCCATCCCGGCGGCAGTCTGGGTCGGCGTCTGCTGTTGCTGGTAGATGACATCATGCACAGCGGCGCACAGATGCCCCTGGTGTCACCGGAAACCCCCTTGCGTGATGCTCTGCTGGAAATGACCCGCAAAGGCCTCGGCCTTACCGGCATCACCGACAGCCAGGGTCAGCTGGCCGGCATCTTCACGGATGGCGACTTGCGTCGCACGCTGGACCAGGACGTCGACATTCGTAGCGCACGCATCGAACAGGTCATGACCCCGCGCTGCAAGACCGCGCGCCAGGGCATTCTCGCCGCCGAAGCATTGAAGATCATGGAAGACGGCAAGATCAGCGGCCTGTTCGTGTTTGATGAAAACGGCAAACCGGTTGGTGCGCTGAACATGCATGACTTGCTGCGCGCGGGGGTGGTATGAGTATCGAACCGACTCTGCTTGAACGGGCCCGCCACATTCGTCTGGCGATTTTTGATGTGGACGGTGTGCTGACTGACGGGCGTCTGTATTTCATGCCCGACGGCACCGAATTCAAATCCTTCAACACACTGGACGGCCACGGTATCAAATTGCTGATTGCCTCCGGCGTGCAGACCGCCATCATCAGCGGCCGCAAGTCCCCACTGGTCGAGCGCCGGGCGGCCAACCTGGGCATCCAGCACCTGATCCAGGGACGTGAGGACAAACTCACCGCACTGGGCGAACTGCGCGAGTTGGTTCCGGTTGAGCTGAATCAGATTGCCTTCCTCGGCGACGACCTGCCGGATCTGCCGGTCATGCGCCGCGTCGGCCTCGGCATGGCCGTGGCCACGGCTGACAGCTTTGTCCGCGAGCATGCCCATGGCGTCACCGCCAACGCCGGCGGAGCCGGTGCGGCACGTGAGTTCTGCGAACTGATCATGCGCGCCCAGGGCACGCTCGACAGCGCACAGGCAGAGTACCTGTGAAGCTCCCGCGCTACCTGAGCACCGGCGGCGTGGCCCTGCTCGCCGTAGCCTTGGCGCTGGCGGTCGGCTATTGGAATATTCGCCCAGGCAGCTTTACGCCGCAGCTCGTGCTGGATCCTTTACAGCCTGATTTCTTCATGGATAACGCTAAAATCCGCCAGCTGAATGAGCAGGGGCAGCCTGTCTACGATCTCCACAGCGTGCGCGCGGCCCACCAGGTCGGCAAGGACGTTACCGAACTGGACGATCCCAAGCTGCTCTATTACCGCGAAGATGACCAGCAACCCTGGGATATCCAGTCCCGCTACGGTGAAGTGAGCGCAGGTGGCGATCAGGTGGTGCTCAGCCAGAATGTCGTGATTGAACAGCAACTGGCGGGACAGTCGACGCGCCGCCTGTCGACGCCGGAGCTGACGATTTTCCCCGAGCGCAATTTTGCCGAGACGGACCGGAGCGTCAGAATCGAAGCTCTCAATGGCGTGACTACAGCTACCGGCATGGAAGCGAATTTCAACGATGGCAGCATCAAATTGCTGTCCAATGTAAGAGGCGAACATGACGCTCTTTAGAACTCTATGCCTTGCCCTGCTGGCTGGCGCTGCCACGCCGGCTCTGGCGCTGCCCGACGATGCCAATCAACCGATCCACATCCAGGCCAATGCCGCCACGCTGGACGATCGTCGCAACACTGCGGTGTATACCGGCAATGTCATCATCACCCAGGGCAGCATGCGCTTGACCGGCAGCCGCGTGACGTTGACCGCCGATGCCAATGGTGAGGTAAGCAAACTGGTTTCCGTGGGCTCTCCGGCCACCTACAAGCAAACCCCCGAAGCGGACGGCAGTCCGGTGGACTCCCGAGCGCTGACCATTGAATATCATGCTGCAGCCGACCGTGTGGTTCTGATCGAGGACGCTTTTCTCGAACAGGCCGGCAACACTTTCCAGGGCCAGCGCATCAGTTACGACATCCAGCGCCAGGTAGTGGACGCCGGCAGGTCTGATGCGCAGGACAACGACTCTGCAGAACGCATCGAAATCATCATTCAACCACGCAAGCGCACCGAGCCGGCCAACAATGACGAAACTTGAAGCCCGCCACCTGGCCAAAGCCTATAAGGCACGCCGGGTCGTAGAGGACGTATCGCTGTCGATCAACAGCGGCGAAATCGTCGGCCTGCTGGGCCCCAACGGCGCCGGCAAGACCACCTGTTTCTACATGATCGTCGGTCTGGTCAAAGCGGATCAGGGCAGCATATTGATCAACGAGCAGGACGTTACCCGCCTGCCCATGCATGGTCGGGCGCGCCAGGGTATCGGCTACCTGCCCCAGGAAGCCTCGATCTTCCGCAAGCTCAGCGTTGCCGACAACATCATGGCGATCCTGGAGACCCGCAAGGACCTGAACCGCAAGGGCCGCGAAGGCAAGCTCGACTCGCTGCTGCGGGAGTTTCATATCCATCACCTGCGTGACAGCCTCGGCATGAGCCTGTCGGGTGGCGAACGCCGACGTGCGGAGATTGCCCGAGCACTGGCCACCGACCCGCAGTTCATTCTGCTGGACGAGCCCTTCGCCGGGGTTGATCCGATCTCGGTGAATGACATCAAGCAGATCATCCAGCACCTCAAGGACAAAGGCATCGGCGTACTGATCACCGATCACAATGTCCGCGAAACCCTGGATATCTGTGACAAGGCATACATCGTCAACGACGGCCACATCATTGCTGAAGGCGGTGCCGAGGAAGTCCTTGCCAACCAGCTGGTGCGAGACGTCTATCTGGGCCACGCCTTCCGTTTGTAATAACTCGACGGATTGAGGCATGCTAGAGCGAATAGCCATCATTTTGTTTTAACCATCAATGGCTTGAACCAGGCATAAGGTAAACCGCAACACTATGAAACCAACGCTCGTCCTCAAGATGGGGCAGCAGCTGACCATGACTCCACAGCTGCAGCAGGCCATCCGACTGCTTCAACTGTCCAGTCTTGATCTCCAGCAGGAGGTGCAGGAAGCACTGGAAGCCAATCCCATGCTGGAAATGGCCGATGACAGCGATGATGATTTCAGCCCCAGCGCCGCCGATACCGCCAGCAGTGACGATGACCCTTCCGCCACTGCCTTGCCCGAACCCGTCGCTCTCGACGCAATAGACCAGCACAGTCACAGCGAAGAAGAAGGCAACTGGAACGAGCAGATCCCCAATGATCTGCCGGTCGATACCCAATGG